>NZ_OY771649.1:1200000-1500000 GCF_963674925.1 uncultured Draconibacterium sp. | reverse complement strand
ATTGCCCGCATCGTGAGAAGTGCGGGTGGCTGGGCGATGCACATGTTGTTGCCCCAACATTAATTCAGAATTTCAACAGCCATGCCTTTCTGAAAAAATACTTATACGATATTCGCTCCTCTGCAAACATCAACAAATCAACAATAGCATTTAAAACCAATTTTCACGACCGTGTGGTTGAAGAAAAGCCCGCAGGAATTCCTTTTATGATTGCTCCGGGTAAACGTAATAGCGGAATGGCTTCAGCAGACTGGGGAACAGCCGTGGTTCAGCTCCCCTGGCTTTTGTACGTTTATTATGCCGACACCCGTGTACTGAATGATTTTTATCCGCTGATGAAACAATGGGTTGACTATATTCATGAGCAAGGTGAGGAGGGAATAATTAAATACGGTTTGGGCGATTGGTGTCCGCCGGGGGCACATAAAGCAGTCGATACCCCGATTCCTGTAACCTCAACAGCATTTCACTACCTCGATATCGACATTCTTTCTAAAACTGCAAAAATTGTAGGAAAACAAGATGATGCAATTCTCTACAGGAAAATGAAAAATGAAGTGAAGCAAAGTTTTAATCAACATTTTTTTGCTGAAAATTCGAGAAGTTACGGCAGCCAGACTGCCAATGCACTGGCTTTGGAGTTTGGGCTGGTTCCGGAGGGACTTGAAAAAGAGGTGTCGAATGCAATTGTAGAAAATATAAATACGAAATACGACGGTTTTATACATACCGGAATGTTTGGTACCAGACGGATTTTTAGTGCTTTGTGCGAATATGGTAACGAAGAGGCTGCCGATTTTATTTTCAGCAAATCAGGGTATAACAGTTTTCCGTACATGTGGGAACATTACGATGCAACTACCATGTGGGAAGTACTCCCTGTGGATGATTATTACGACAATCCTGAAAAGAATGACCAACGCCGTTCGTTCAACCACAGCATTCAGTTTGGTTTCGATGCATGGTTTTTTTATGGAATTGCCGGAATAAGGCCCGTTGAAGAAGAACCGGGGTTTAAACGAATTACATTTAAGCCTGGAATGTTCAATTTTCTGAAAAATGCCAGAGCGAATTATAATTCACCATTTGGAGTTATAAAAAGCAGCTGGGAAAATACCGACCAAAAATTTCGGTGGAGTATTTCTGTTCCTCCAAACAGTGTGGCAGATTTTTATATTCCGGTAAATGCTTCGGCGGGCGAGATACTGGTGAATGGTTCAATTCTAAAATTTCACGATGTTAAAACTTCGAAAGATGGCAACAGGTATTTTGTTTTGCAGAACCAGCTTTCCGGCGTTTATACTATCGAAGTAGCTTCTGCAAATTTGGTTCAGAAGAATAAAAATGCGTACAACCAAGCTAAATAATACTGAAATAATCAACTAAGTTTATATAAAAATTAAGATAAGTAAAATGCAAATCAGATTTCTTCCTATCGCTATTTTGTTACTATTTATGCAGGTAGTAAACGTTCAGGGGCAAATTAATCCGCCATTTGCCTGGCCCGATTTAAACATTGTACAAGTGGGCGAAAGGGCTTATGCTTTTGGCGGCACCGATGTAGAACCCTATAATTTCGACATACAAACCTTTATTATGCCTTATTGGCGTTGCTTTTCGTCAACCGATTTGGTACACTGGGAGTTTGAAAGTATGCTCGACCCCAAAGATTTATACATGGGCGAGAGTGATAACTGTTTTGCCGGTCACGGTATTGAAAGAAACGGAAAGTGGTATTGGTATTTCAGTAATTTTAATAAAAACACTGGCGTAGCTATTGCCGATTCACCCCGGGGACCATGGAAAGATGCTTTGGGAACACCCCTGCTGCCTGAAGAACTTACCGATGCGCACGAATATGATAATTGCGTGTTTATTGACGACGATGGACAAGCCTACATGTCATTTGGTAATCATAAAAACAAAAAAATAAATTACTACATTGTTGCGCTTAACGATGATATGGTTTCGTTAAAAGAAGAGCCGCGTAAGCTTGAGGTTATCGGCGATTATTCAAAAGGCGTAATTCCTGTTGATGCCTCTTTTATTCATAAACACGGCGATTATTACTACCTTTCGTGGAGAAGCCCTTACGCCATTTCAAAAAACATTTATGGCCCCTACACGTACATTGGCGAAGCCAGTGCAAAAGGTCATCTGGGCTATTTCGACTTTAACAACCAGAATTTTGTAAATTATACTGCTTTGAAAGAAGATATGCGCAGGCGTTATCGCTTTTGTTCGCTGGCCTATGTGCATTATAAAAAAGACGGTACAATTGCTCAAATGGAAGATATTATTGCCGAAAACGGGGTAGGACAATTTGATGCCAACTGGCCGGCAATTCAGGCCGAATGGTTTATGGGAATGCCCGATGGCCCCGAAAAGTATGAGTTTAAAGAAAACCAGTTTGTTATTCGTAACCTTAAAAATGGCGATTACCTGAATTTTACAAACATAAGAAACATGCCCTACAGTGCTCAGATTGAATTTACCTACGCTTGCGATAATATCAACGGAGGCGATATTGTTGTAAAAGCCTTTAAACCAAATGGGCCTGAAATTGGCAGGGCAACCTTCGGAACAACCGGGTCGTGGGAAACATACAAAACAGTTATTGTTCCTTTAAATCACACCCCCGAGGGCCAATATTCTGTATCGTTTGTGTTTGATGGTAGTTCTGAAAGGGAACTTATTCGTATTGATTCATTTCGTGTTTTACCTTTAAATAAGTAGGTTACCATGAAGAATATTTTAGGAATTATAGGTTTTATTGCCCTGCAGTTGTTTTGCATTGTTTCTCCTGGGCAGGAAGCTCAACCACCGAAGACTAATTTTTTGTTCATTATTGTTGATGATTTGAGGCCACAATTGGGATGTTACGGGAATGCTGAAACATTGAGTCCCAATATCGACAGGCTGGCCGAAGAAGGATTGTTGTTCCGCAACGCCTATTGTAATGTTCCGGTTTGCGGGGCATCACGAGCCAGTTTATTAACGGGCACAAGGCCAACTGCAAGCCGTTTTACCAATGCCGCTACCTGGGCCGAGAAAGATGTTCCGGATTTAGTTGATATTCCGGGCTATTTAAAACAAAACGGATACAAAACCATAAGTAACGGAAAAATATATCATCATCAGTTTGATAATGCAGCTTCGTGGGACGACAATTACAAGCCCAAAGATTTCAGAGATTATAAAACGCCTGAAAATATTGAGCTGATGAAGACAAAAGGGATGGCCGCTGCTTGGGAAATTGCCCCGGTTCCTGATGATTCGCTTCAGGGGGGAAAAATTGCCAATAAGGTTATTGCCGACCTGCGAAACCTGAAAAAAAGCGGGAACCCCTTTTTTTTAACAGCCGGTTTTACAAAACCTCACTTGCCGTTTATTGCTCCCGAAAAATATTGGGACATGTACGACCACAACAAAATTGAATTGGCAAAAAATCCTTTTGCTCCCGAAAAATGCCCGAAAGAAGCACTTCACAATTGGGGCGAGTTACGAAAACAGTACACCGGTATCCCACAAACCGGACCAGTGTCTGACGAGGTGGCACGTAATCTTATTCATGGCTATAATGCGTGCGTAAGTTTTTCCGATTCCATGATTGGTCGGATATTAGACGAACTGGTGCAACTGGAACTCGATAAAAATACAGTAGTTATTTTGTGTGGCGACCATGGCTGGCAATTGGGCGAGCACGGTTTATGGTGTAAGCACAGTAATTTTAATACCTCATTACAAGTGCCCTTAATCATTCGGGCTCCGGGTTTTGCTAAAAATGCAAAGGTTGAGGCTTTGGTTGAATTTGTTGATTTGTTCCCGAGTATTTGCGAACTGGCAGGTATTGAAATACCCAAACATCTGCAGGGGAAAAGTATGAAGCCATTGCTCGAAAATCCTGATACAGAATGGAAAGAAGCAATATTTTCACGCTTTAAAAATGGCGAATCGGTAAAAACCAAATACTACCTTTATACCGAATACCGGATTAAGGGAGAACGAATTTCGCAAATGCTTTACAACCATAATACTGACAAGGACGAGAATAAAAACATTGCAGATGAGAATGAATCTGTAACCGAAAAACTTCACTTGTTAATGAAATCGGAAGGTATTTTAAAGTAAACAAAACATAAAGCTGAAATGAAGAAACAAGTTTGTTGGATACTTATAATTGGCGTGGCAGGATTACTGTTTTCCTGTTCGTTGCAAAAAACAGAGAAACAAAAAACAAAAAAGCCCAACATTGTTTTTATTCTGGCCGACGATATGGGCTGGGCCGATTTGCCGGTTTACGGAAACCGCTTTAACGAAGCACCTCGTTTAGCCAAACTAGCCGAAGAGGGAACACGATTTACCAATGCTTATGCTGCTTGTCCGGTTTGTTCGCCAACGCGTGCCAGTATACAATCGGGGCAATACCCAGCAAGGGGTGGTGTAATCGATTTTATTCCGGGGCACTGGAGGCCTTTTGAGGAAGTTGTTGTACCCAAAAACCGAACGCAGCATCTGCCAACAGACATAACTTCTTTGGGCGAAGCTATGAAGACTGCCGGTTATAAAACAGGGTATTTCGGAAAATGGCACCTGGGATTCGGGGACGAGCATCACCCCTCGAAACGTGGTTATGATAGTGCTTACGAATACAAGGGCGGCGGCTTTTTTACTTCGAAGTTTAGCCCTCATTACGAAGTGAATAACCCTAAACAACCGCTTTCTGATGTTCTTACAGATATGAGCGTTAATTTTTTGGAAGAAAATAAGGATTCTTCATTTTTTCTTTTCCTTTCGCATTACGATGTGCATGTGCAATTAGACGCCGATTCGGCCTTAATCGACAAGTACCTGAAAAAAGAGAAAGTTGATAATTATCCGTGTAATGCCATTTATGCGGCTATGGTTGAAAGTGTTGATAATAGTGTTGGCCGGGTACTCGATAAGTTGGATGAACTGGGCTTGGCCGAGAATACAATTGTTCTCTTTTTCTCCGATAATGGAGGATTAAAGAGCCGTTTCGATGAGATTCCACTAATCGATAAATCCAAACAACATATTTACGAAAACGATTCGTTGTTATACATTGCGTCATCGAATATTCCGTTGCGGGCCGAAAAAGGTACAGTTTACGAAGGAGGTATTCGCGAACCTTTTATTGTACGCTGGCCTGGTAAAATAGGGTCAGGTGAGGTTTCTGATGCATTAATAAGCAGCGTTGATTTTTACCCCACCTTTATGGCACTGGCAGAAGCCAACATGCCCGAAACACAAGTGTTCGACGGAAAAAACATTCTTCCTGAACTGATGGGAAATAACAGAGAACCTGAACGGGCGTTGTTTTGGCACTACCCGGTGTACCATCACGATGTGCCAAAAAGTGTTATTCGAAAAGGCGATTGGAAACTGATAGAAAATTTGGTTGACGGTTCTTTTGAATTGTATAACCTGAAAGAAGATATTTCAGAAACAAATAATTTGGCCGAAGTAAATATTGCCAGGCTAAAGGAATTGAAAACAGAACTGAAAGCCTGGCAGAAAGACACCGGCGCCGCGTTGCCTGTAAAAAATCACGACTTTGATGAAACAAAAAGAAAACTTTGGAAGCAGCATCCTGATACAAAGACACTTTTTAAGAAGCTCGAGCCGAAAACAGCCAATGATATTATTCCCCAATAGGTTTAAAAGTAAAATTCAGAATTAACGTTAATCATGCAAAAAATAGTAGCAACATTTATTCTTGCGTTTTGTGCAATCAATTCCATTTTTGCACAGCAACGTCCCAATATTATTGTAATTTTTACCGACGACCTGGGGTATGCCGATATCGGTGCAAATGGGATGGTTCCCGATATAAAAACTCCGAATATTGATAAACTGGCAGAAAATGGGGTACGCATGACATCTGGTTATGTTACTGCGCCACAATGTGCCCCATCGCGGGCAGGTTTGCTAACCGGACGCTACCAGCAGCGTTTTGGTTCCGATGATAATGGTATTCAACCGGTTCCGCTGGATGAAACATTAATTGCCGAACACATGTCAAATGCAGGTTATGTTACCGGGATGACCGGAAAATGGCATTTACAGCCATTGTATGTGCAAACCAATTGGGTTCGCGAAAATGTACCAGGTATTCCGGATAAGGCGCGTTACTCGCCTAAGGATGTTCCACTGGAATTAACGATGAAATATTATCCCCATGTGCGTGGGTTTCAGGAATATTATTATGGTACAATGTATAATATTTGGGCAAACTACGACTTGAGCGGGAATTCGATTGAACCACAATGGATAAATGCCGATGGTTATCGCCTGGATAACCAAACCAATGCCGCAACAACTTTTATCGACCGTAATTACGAAAAACCATTTTTCTTTTACCTCGGCTATTATGCTCCGCATGTTCCTTTGGAAGCAACCGAAAAGTATTTAAGCCGTTTCCCCGGCAAAATGCCCGAACGTAGGCGGTATTGTTTGGCTATGATGTCGGCAGTTGACGATGGAGTTGGAAAGATTATTAATAAACTCAAAGAACATGGGGTTTATGAGAATACGCTTATTTTTTTCATGAGTGATAATGGAGCTCCCTTAAAAATATATAAAGAAGACATTCCTTTAACACACAAAGGTGGTGCCTGGGACGGCTCGTTAAATAAACCTTTTGTTGGAGAAAAAGGAATGATTTCAGAAGGTGGTATCCGCATCCCTTATATTGTTTCTTGGCCGGCAGTATTGCCCAAAGGCGAAGTGTATAACAAACCTGTTATATCGCTTGATATGGCTGCTACTGCAGTTGAAGTGGCAGGAAGAAAGAAGCCCAAAGCGTTTGACGGCACAAACCTTATTCCGTATTTATCAGGAGAAAGAAAAGGCCAGCCTCACGAGCAGCTTTATTGGCGATTTTGGGACCAGAGTGCAATTAGAATGAACAACTGGAAGTTTTTAAAAGCAGGTAATCGCGAGTTCTTGTTCGATTTAAATTCAGAAGAACCTGAATCAGAAAACCTGATTTTGCAGTATCCCGAAAAAGCAGATAAAATGAAAAAGGAGCTCGTTAAATGGGGGGCAGAACTAAAGAATCCAGGTATACCCGACGGAGAGATAAGAAGGGAAAAGCATTGGTACGACTATTATTTTAAAGAGTAAAATGAAACTAAAATATCGGATTACAGGATTATTCCTCTTCCTTTTTTTAATAACAGCATTTGGCGAAACAGCTTTTAAAAATCAAGGGGATGATGCTCCCAACATTATTTTTATTCTTGCCGACGACCTTGGGTATCTGGATATTCAGGAGTATGCCAAACATACCCTTGGGACCAAGAAACACAAAATGTTTTATGAAACTCCAAATCTCGACAGGTTATTGGAAGAAGGAGTAGCTTTTGAACGAGCTTATGCTTGCCAGCTTTGCTCGCCAACGCGCGCAAGTATATTAACGGGAAAAAATGCAGCCCGACTTGGTTTTACAACCCCAACACCCTTCCGAAAAACCTATTAAAATCAGGGCTTGGATGTGCCAGATGGAAGTTATGCCCACGATGTGTTGTATCATAGCGACAAAATTGAAATTGAACAGGCTTTGCTGAACGGAAAAACAAATACAGCTTTGCCGTCCGGAACTGTCTACGATAATGGGCAGGATGAAATTACAATTGCCGAGGCATTATCAGATTACCATTCGGCATTTATAAGGAAATGGCATGTTGGAGGACATGGAGCAAAAGGCTATGCGCCGGAAGATCAGGGATTTGAAGCATTGGTGTGGTTCGATGCCGGTGGTTCGAAATATTTTAACTGGCGCGATAAATGGAATAACCGTTCAAAAGAAATGATTCCGAATACTCCTCAGGAAGAATGGTTGATGGGAAGCTCAGGAGAAGAAACCGGAGAAGCGTATTTAACAGATGACCTAACAGAGCAAGCTTTAAGTTATATTGAAAAACGGGCAAAAATTAAAGATGAACCTTTCTTCCTTTATTTTTGTCATTTCGCAGTACATAGTCCCTGGCAAGCTCCAGAAGAAGATATTGAATATTTCGAGAATAAGAAAACAAAAGGTTGGAACGGGCATAAAGATGCTACTTATGCAGCAATGATAAAATCGTTGGACAATTCAGTAGGCAAAATTCTGGATAAATTACAAGAAACCGGACTTGAGGAAAATACACTTGTGGTGTTTATGTCGGACAATGGTGGAATTGATTCCAAAATAACTCCCCAGGGCCATGTTACTGATAATTTTCCGTTAATGGGAGGAAAGGCTTGTCTAACCGAAGGAGGTGTGCGGGTGCCCCTTGTTTTTCGTTGGAAAGGCAAGTTAACGGGAAACAAGTGGTCGACGGTGCCCGTTGACTGTGCTGATATTTTTCCAACCTTAGTGGAAGTGGCAGGATACGAGCCAAAGTTCTATTACAATGATAAAAACATTGATGGGCGGAGTATTTTAGGTCTGTTATATGATGTTAAAAATGAAAAAAGAACGTATATGCGAGATACCCGCTACTGGCATTATCCTTTTAATGTAATATACAATAATCCTTACGATGGTTTGCCTCTCACATAGCATTCTGCAATTAAGGAAGGCGACTTTATGCTGATTTTTGACTGGCATGGCCGCTTAAAACTATTTAATCTGGCCGAAGATCTTTCGGAGACCAATAATCTGGCCAAACAAATGCCAGAAAAAACCAATGAGCTTTTCGTAAAATTGATGACCTGGTTAAAGAAAAATGTAAAAGAAACGTATTGGCCTCAAACAAACCCGGAGTACGATCCGTCTAATGAGGCCCACGTTGAGCCTTATGTTGATTTAACGGGGGCCTATTGATATGCTGAAGTGAGGTACGCGGGTACAGAATAATTTCCTACTTAAAGTGAACTAATTTTCATTACAAAATAGTTTAGGTATAGAGCTTAGGTCGTGTTTTAAATTCGGCAAATGCATGGAGCTTATGCGAACAAAGCTAGTTCCTTCATTTCAGCAATAAGTTGCTTTTATCAACGCGAAAATAAAGAAGGAGTTCTTCTTTCTACAATTTTCTAAAAGTCATGGAGGTATTGCCAAGACAATAGTATAACAGAATTGTACTTTGTACCCTGGAACAAAACATCCGTCCAATAAAACAAAGAGAAAATTTTTGGTTCGCTTAGTTTTGTAGTTATAATTCATTTTTTGTACAACATCAAAATAAACTAAATAAACCATGAAGAGATTGTTTCTTGTTACGTTTTCAATTCTATTACTTGGGAGTGCAGCTTTAGCACAAACTAACAACTTTAAACTTTGGGCCGAATCACCTCCAATGGGATGGAATAGCTATAACTGTTATGGTGCGGCTGTTCAGGAAAAAGAAGTAAAAGCCAATGCTGATTATATGGCCGAAAAGCTAAAAGATTTAGGTTGGGAATATATTGTGATTGACTATTGCTGGTCGTACCCGCATCCACCTAATAGCACGCAAAATAATCCTCCACAATTTCGTTTAAAAAGCGATAATGCACCGGTTCCATGGTTGGCAATGGACGAATGGGGGCGTTTACTCCCAGATCCTCGAAAGTTTCCATCTACTTTAGGGAATGGAAGCTATAAAGAATTAGCTGATTATATTCATAGTTTGGGGCTTAAGTTCGGAATTCATGTAATGCGCGGTATTCCACGTCAGGCCGTATGGGCAAAAACACCCATTAAAGGAACAGATGGAATTACTGCCGATATGATTGCCGATACCACATCCGTTTGTCCCTGGTTAAACCAAATGTATGGTGTTGATATGAGCAAGCCCGGTGCACAGGAGTATTACAACTCCTTAGGAGAGTTGTATGCAGAATGGGGAGTTGATTATATAAAAATAGATGATATCGACTTAAAAGAAGGTTATCCATATCGTGGCAGCGAAGCAGAGGCCATGCACAACGCAATTATGAATTCCGGACGAGAAATAGTGTTAAGTCTTTCGCTAAATATGAAGTTGGAAAATATGGAGCACGTAAAATCTATTTCAAATCTGTGGCGTATTTCAAAAGACTTTTGGGACGATTGGGATTTGCTTAAGAACCAGTTTGATTTGCTCAATAATTGGGAAGCAGCCCGAGAACCTGGAAATTGGCCTGATGCCGATATGTTACAATTGGGGTGGATTTCCCGACGTGGGCCACATGGTCCGGAACGTGAAAGCCAGTTTACAAAAGACGAGCAAATAACACATATGACATTGTGGTGTATTGCCAAATCGCCACTCATGATGGGGGGAGATATGCCAGATAACTCTACATTCGTTGAAAAACTTTTAACGGCGAATGAAGTATTGGAAGCCAATCAGAATTCTTATGATGCCAGGCAGTTGTATCGAAAAGACGGACATGTGGTTTGGACTTCTAAGATTCCTGATTCTGAAGATGTTTATGTGGCATTTTTTAATCTGAATGAAAAAAGTGAAACGCTTTCTGTTAATTTCAAGGAACTTGGGTTAAAAAGGAAATGCGAAGTGCGCGACCTTTGGGAAAAAGAAGATGTTGGCAACTTCAGCAAAAATTTTAGCCACGAAGTAAATTCGCACGGCGCACAAATTTTTAAAATAAGTGAAAAGTAGAATTCAGTGAATAATTGGATGAAGTGTTAAGTGGCTAACCTTTGAGCCACCTAATTACTAAGAAACGAACGAAAACGAGCGGATGAACCAAATTTTTGATGTAAAACGAGTTTGAGAAAACTTTCACATCTACGCGAGATGGTAAAATCATGTGAGTTCCTTGTCGGCCGACAGGCAGGCATTTTATTCTATAGAAAACAAACAAATTTAATACGATGAAAATAATACTTAATGGATTACTAATCGGTATAATGCTTTTTAGCATTGCCTGCGCTCCAACGCAAAAAGAGATAGAAAAGAAGGTACCCGAATCACCAAATGTTATTCTGGTTTTGGTTGACGACATGGGATACAGAGACTTGAGTTTTTATGGCCAGAAAACACTTTCAACCCCCACTATTGATAAAATGGCTACTGAGGGTATGCATTTTACAAATATGTATACAGGTTCTACCGTATGTGCACCGTCCAGGGCTTCCCTTATGACTGGAAAGCATACCGGGCATACTTCTGTAAGAGGAAATTTACCTGCACAACTCCTGGGTGATGAAGAAATGACTCTGGCAAAAGTATTTAAAAATGCAGGTTACCGCACAGGAGCCATTGGTAAATGGGGAATAGGTCATCCGCCACCACTCGATGATCCTAAAAAGAAAGGATTTGATTATTTTTACGGTTACCTGAATATGTGGCATGCACATAATCTTTATCCCGAGTTTATTTATGAGAATGGAATAAAGGTTCCATTGAGAAATAAAACAGCGACGGTTGACGGTGAAAATCCTTGGGCTGATATGCCGGAAGGAACGGGAGTTGCAGAAGTTCGAAAGGATTATGTTCCGGATTTAATGGATGAAAAGGCACTGGATTTTATCGAACGAAATAGAAACGATAAGTTTTTTCTTTATATGGCTTATAATGTGCCACATGCCAATAATGAGGCAGGACCATTTAAAGGAGACGGGATGGAAGTTCCTGATTACTATGAATTCGCGGAGAAAGACTGGCCTCAACCCGAAAAAGGTTTTGCTGCTATGATTAGGAATATTGACACCTCCGTTGGAAAACTTCTGACAAAGGTAAAGGAACTTGGACTGGATGAAAATACTATGGTGATTTTCTGTTCGGATAATGGTCCTCACCAGGAGGGACGTCACATTATGGAATTCTTCAATTCGAATGGTGAATTGCGTGGTATGAAGCGCGATTTTTACGATGGCGGTGTAAAAACTCCATTTATCGTACGTTGGCCAGGAGTAATAAAAGAGGGTACTAGCTCTGATCAGGTATTTGCATTTTGGGACTTCCTACCCACTTTTGCTGATTTGGTTGATGTTGAAAAACCAAAGCAGACTGATGGAATTTCTTTCTTGCCAACACTTTTGGGACAGGAACAAAATAAAAAGCACGATTATCTTTATTGGGAATTCTTTGAACTTGGTGGGAAACAAGCTATTTTAAAAGATAACTGGAAGGCAGTGAAGTTAAACGTTCGTGGACCGAAAGGAGAAGTGATTTTCGAATTATATAATCTTGAATCGGATCCGGAAGAAACCACAAATGTTGCTGGGCAGCATCCTGAGTTGGTAAAAGAGTTTGAAGAATTGTTCCTTTCTGCCCGTGAAGAATTTACAGTAACACCGCTTTTTGAAAGCGATGGTAAAGAGGTAGAAACACCATTCTAAAGAAGTGCTTCAGTACTGCTGTTCTTCCAGCTTTCGCTGGAAGAACAAAGCATTACTAATTGAGTAACAGGTTCTCGCTTTCGTGGGAATGATAAAACAACAAAATGAGAATATTATTTATATTCATAACATTCGGCTTCTCAATTCTGTCTTGTCGGGCAACAGAGTTAGGACCCGATAAAGAAAGTAAGAAGCAACCCTACAATGTCTTGTTTATCTCTATCGATGACTTAAACGACTGGACAGGTTTTGCCGGAGGACATCCTCAAACACAAACACCAAACATGGATAAATTGGCACAACAAGGTGTGGTTTTTGAAGAGGCATTTTGTGCCGCCTCTTTATGTAATCCATCGCGGGCTGCACTAATGAGTGGTTACCGTCCATCAAGTACTGGAGTTTATGGTAATGGAACACAAATGCGCGATTCAGATGTGTTAAAACACGCGCTTACAATTCCACAGTGGTTCTCGAAACATGGTTATTTTACCACAGCTCGTGGAAAGATTTTTCATTCCGCAAACGGCGAAAAGGCAGATACCGTTTCATGGGATAAATGGGTGCATACAACAGGTGGATATGGTGCTGTTAAAAAACAAGCAGGTTATTTGGCAAGTGGAATCCCAAAAGGTGAAGCCGACGAAAATTTCGACTGGGGGCCAACCGATGCGGCGTTTGAGGAAACGCAAGATTACATAACCGCAAAGTGGGCTGCCGACCAGTTGGAAAAAGATTACGATAAACCTTTCTTTTTGGCATGCGGAATTTTTCGTCCACATTTGAAATGGCATGTACCTCAGGAGTTTTTTGATAAATTTCCTGAAGAAAAGATGATTCTGCCCGATGTTAACGAAGAAGATTATGATGACATCCCGTCGTCGGCACTTCAACCATCAAAAAATTATTTTGCAACCAAAAAATACAAAAAGCAACAAGCAGCTGTTCAGGCATACCTGGCTTGCATAAATTATGCCGACCAATGTGTTGGCGTAGTTCTTGATGCCTTATCAAAAAGTAAATATGCCGACAATACTATTGTTGTGCTTTGGGGCGACCACGGTTGGCATTTGGGCGAAAAACTTCGCTATAAAAAGTTTACCCTTTGGGAGGAGGCTTGTAAAATGCCTTTAATTATTAAGGTACCGGGCATGACAGAAGCTGGAGTACGATGCAAAAGTCCGGTTAGCTTAATGGATTTGTATCCGACTTTGCTTGAACTGTGTGGGCTTCCTGCAAATCCTGAAAACGAAGGAAATAGCATCGTTCCACTTTTAAAAGATGTAAATACTATCTGGAATAAGCCTGCTTTAACAACCATGCATTATAATCGTCACTCGGTACGAAGCAAAAAGTGGCGTTATATCCGCTACCAGGATGGTGCTGAAGAATTATACAATCACGAGACTGATCCTATGGAATGGGAGAATCTGGCGAATAATCCGGAATACGACTTTGTAAAAACAGAATTGGCAAAATATTTTCCAGCTGTTAATCATCCAGAAGTACAAAGTAAAGAACATTAAAATATTCTCGATACGAAAATAGTTTAGTTAGTTAGTAGTTCGTTTAGGGAAAGGGCCTTTCATTTTATGAAAGGTCCTTTTTTGTTATTCAATTTGATGGTCACACCGTGCCAAAAAGACCAAAAAGTGGCTTGTATTGGAATAGTCTCGTGCATCCTGTTCAATTGTGATTCGACGAGCTGCTTTTTTGTAATTCAGAATAGAATATACATACTGACTAGTCTAACAAAAAAATGTATGTCAACAAAAATAAATTGAATGAACTTTTGAGAAAACTTTGTAAATATCAGTAAATCAGGTAAATGCGATGTGTATACAAAAGAGCAAAACAAGTGTACAATCAGATAAAAGCTTTTTAAGAGTAAAAAATACATTTGTTATTGAATTCTCGAAAGGAAACGGGAATGAAAGTTGATAAAACAAATAACAAACTTATGAAGAAGTTAAACTGTCTGGGAATTGGTATTGCAATATTACTATTAAATGCATGTACCAATTCAACTTCACAAGAAACTAAATTTGCAATAAACAAACCTGTGCAGGAAGTTGCTCAAACCCCACCGATGGGATGGAATAGTTTTGATGCTTACGATTGTCGCATTAATGAGGAAGAGTTTAGAGGTGTAGTCGATTTTATGGCCGACAACCTTCTTGAATATGGTTGGGAATATGCTGTAATAGATTATATATGGTGGCATCCTGAACCTGGGAACTGGGACACCCCTCGACGAAAAGGGCATCCTAACTTACGATATAAATCGCCTGGAGAACCATTATTTCCTGAATATACAACACTTGATGAATTCGGACGCTTAATTCCTTCGGTGGAGCGTTTCCCATCATCAGCCGGAGGTAAAGGTTTTAAACCAATTGCTGATTATGTACATAGCAAAGGAATGAAATTTGGTATTCATATTATGCGCGGTGTACACCGTTATGCTGCATTTCAGGATTTACCCATTAAAGGAACCAATTATTCATTAAAAGATATTGCAGAACCCTGGGACACTTGTGGTTGGTGTAACCATATGTGGGGAGTAGATCCTACAAAACCAGGGGCACAAGAGTACTATAATTCGCTTTTCGAAATGTACGCCGATTGGGGGGTTGATTTTATCAAGGCTGACGACACCATGTTTCCGCCATATCACGAAGGCGAAATTGCAATGATGCGTAAGGCCATTGAAAATTGTGGCCGACCGATTGTTCTTAGTTTATCATGTGGCGAAGCGCCACTTGGTCAGGCCGACCACCTTAAAGCAAACGCCAATATGTGGCGTATTTCAGCTGATTACTGGGATAATTGGGAAAGTCTTAAACACAATTTCGACCTGTTAAATGTTTGGGCACCACATGCATCGCCAGGAATGTGGCCAGATGCTGATATGATACCTATAGGTAAACTATCGCTCGAAGACCGTCCACATGGTCCGGAGCGCATGACCAATTTTACAAAGGAAGAACAAAAAACGATGCTAACCTTATGGTGTATTGCAAAATCACCACTAATGTTAGGTAATGATATGCTTGATGTTGATGATTTTACCCTGTCATTAATTACCAATCCGGAAGTTCTTGCAGTTAACCAGAACGGTAGCAATGCACGCCAGATTTTTGTGCGAAATGGCGAACGGTTCTGGATTTCTACTGACAAAGAAACCGGCGATAAATTTATAGCCCTTTTTAATTTAAACGACAATGAAAAACAAACTGTATTTGAATTGGAATGGGAGTATTTACGCGATACTTATAAGGTTCGTGATTTGTGGGCCAAAAAGGATATGGGAGTGGTTAAGGGAAAAATAGAAATTAAGCTACCTGCTCATGGAGCAGCACTATATAGGTTAACAAAAGAAGAATAATTACTAATCAAAAACTTAATTTATATGAAAGAGAGACTTATGAAAGAAAATCTTAAACTGTGTCGAAAAGGTTTCCCTTAAGGGTTTAACCTTTGGTCAGGCCAGGGTTTATTCAACCTTAAAAAGTTATAAGAAAGGTCATCAATCTACACCTACTACTTAAAATCAGATGACTTTTCGTAAATGAATTGATTAACTAATAATAAAAATGATGCAAAAACTTAAACTTTTAATCATCCTGTTGTTTATCAGCGCTCAGGCTGTTTTTGCCCAAACAAAAACAATAAAGGGTACTGTTGTCGATAGTGATGGGCTTCCTTTGCCCGGGGTTACTGTGGTTGTGGTTGGCACTACTACAGGAACGGTTACCGACATAGATGGTAACTACACCCTAAGTGTGGAGCCTGCAAACGAGCTTCGTTTCTCCTTTATAGGTTTTGCCGAACAAGTTATTGTCGTTGGTGAACAAACAGTAATAAATGTTACGTTGGCCGCCGATACCGAAGAACTTGAAGAAGTAGTTGTTGTTGGGTATGGTACACAGAAAAAGGAGAGTGTTGTTGGTGCCATTACTCAAACAAAAGGAGAAGAATTAAAGAAACAAGGTAATGTTTCGAATCTTTCCGATGCTTTGGCGGGTGCTATGCCTGGTGTTGCTGTTATGACCGGTACCGGTCTTCCTGGTGGAGGTGGTAACCTTACTGGTAACGATTATGAACAAACTGAAATTCTTATTCGGGGTAAAGCAACTTGGAACAATTCATCGCCACTTATCCTGGTTGATGGTATTGAACGTAACATGGACGATATTGATGTTAACGAAGTAGAAAATATTTCGGTATTAAAAGATGCTTCGGCAACTGCGGTTTATGGTGTAAAAGGGGGAAATGGAGTTATCCTTATAACCACAAAACGAGGCAAGGTAAGTAAACCAAAGTTTACTTTCGAGGCCAATACAACATGGGAAAACATTAGTAAAATAGCACAGGTTGAAGATGCTTATACTGGTATCCTGTCGCGTAATCGTGCAATTCTAAACGAAGCAGCAGTAAATCCTGACAGCTGGAACGATTATGTTCCCGATGAAATTTTAGGTTATTACCGCGACAATACTTATCCTTTTGCTTATCCGAGTTTGGATCTTACTGAAATGATGCTGAAAGACTATGGTCGTTCGCACCGTTTTAATATGAACGTTGCCGGTGGAACCAACTTCGTTAAGTATTTTGGCTCGTTAAGTTACAATCACGTGGGCGATATTATGGCCACCGAAGATGTTGGGCAGGGCTACGATCCAGAATATTCGTATGATAGGTTTAACTTCCGCTCAAATCTGGATTTTGCTTTAACAAAAACAACCGACTTTTCTGTGAATTTAAGTGGTTTCTACGGTGCACAACAAACTTCCGGAGCTAACTACCATAATGTTTGGTATGGTTTATACAACCATGCTCCTAACTGGCCGGTTATTCAATACGAAGATGGTATTTATGGTAATAGCCAGGAAACATACGAGCGTGTAGGTTTTAACGAGCTTGAGGGACTTCTTTTTTCGGGGTATAATAAGTTTAATACTACGGAAATTAATACCGACTTTAAATTAAATCAAAAACTTGATTTTATAACGGAAGGCTTATCACTTGCAGGAAAGTTTGCTTATGATAATTCGTTTGTAACAAATGGAGAAAATATTAACGATGATGGTGTTTTAACCAAAACAATTAACCCTGATTTTTATACATCGGGTGGTTACTGGGATGAAGCTTCGCAAAGTTATAAACATCCTGATGGACTAGATGTAGAAGATTATACTACTTATTACTATCCGGAAGGTTATAATGCAAGCTCTGGTTTTAACTGGGAAGAAAATCCTTTGGGATATGAAGCGGAATCTGTTTCAACCAATAATATGAATCGTGTACGACGAAATATGTACTACGAAATAGGTTTGAATTTTTCCAAAACCTTCGGGAAACATGAAGTTACCGGTTTAGCTCTTTTTAGTCGCCAACGTACAGAAATTGGTAGTAACTGGGCCGAACTTCGTGAAGACTGGGTAGGGCGTGCAACCTATTATTTTAACCGTAAATATTTGCTAGAATTAAATGGCTCTTATAATGGTTCAGAGAAATTTGGACCAGGTTACAAATTTGACTTTTTCCCATCCGTGGCCGTAGGTTGGACCGTTTCGAACGAAAAATTCTTTAAAGAAAATGTGGACTTTGTAAATCTGTTTAAAGTTCGTTATTCGGATGGGGTGGTAGGTAACGACCGACTAAGTGGTATTCAGTGGGGTTATGTTACTACCTGGTCAGAAGGTTCAATGTGGTCAGGTAACACGCAAAGACAAGAAAAATTCGGAGATTCGTTTTTGGTTGACGGTCCTTTAAAATATTCTGAAGGTATTCCCGGAAACCCAGATCTACAGTGGGAAACATCCCACAAACGTAACCTGGGTTTCGAGTGGGGAGCCTTTAAAAATGTATTCACAGGTTCGTTAGATGTTTTCTGGGAAGATCGCGATGATATGCTGGTTGCTGCAAATCAACGAAATATTCCTGAAACATTTGGACAAGAAGCTCCTGCCGCTAATATTGGTGCTGTAAAATCGAATGGAATGGAAGTAGAAGCCAGCATTCGTAAGTCATATAATAACTCGTTTAGCTTTTATGTTTCGGGAAACTGGACCGTTGCTAAAAATGAAATCCTGCAAAAAGAAGATCCGGAGTTAAAACCTGATTATCAAAAACAGGAAGGTTATTCAATAGGCCAGAATCGTACCTCACTTGAAAGCGAGATAATGCAAAGTTGGGATGATGTATACACTGGCGTGCTTGATTATTCAAACAATAGCGACGTATTACCCGGCGATTTTCGTTTTGTAGATTTTAATTCAAACGGAGAGATTGATCCAAACGATGGCATACCGTATGGTTATCCTGTTTACCCAAGAAATACCTATGGTTTTTCAGGAGGTGTATCGTATAAAGGATTTAGCTTAAATGTACAATTTTATGGCGTTTATAATGTAACCAAAAACATACGTTTAGACTCATATTCTTTCGATTCTCCAACAATTTACGAGAATATGTTGGAAGATACGTGGACACCTGAGTATGGCAATCAAAATCCTTCCTATCCGCATTTGTCCTATAAAAAGCAGAATAGCGGCACAGGTAGTTATAATCTTTGGGATGCTTCTTTCCTGCGTTTAAAAACTGCAGAACTATCTTATACTCTGCCATCTCGTTGGTTAGACCCAATTGGATTAAACCAACTAAGGGTGTTTGTTAACGGAAATAATCTGTTCGTTTGGACCGATATGCCAACCGATGGTGAAGGTGCAAACTTCGATATTAAAAACTATCCGGTGAAGAAACAATTCACATTAGGAGTAAACCTCCAGTTTTAACATTTAAAGCTTATAATTATGAAGAAGATATATAAACAAATCATATTTGTAATAGTAGTTGCCTTAGGTGCATGGAGCTGCGAGGATTATCTTGATGTTCCGCCTGATGCAAATATTGTTGAAGAAGATATTTTTAGCAACTATAATTCCTTTCAGGGATTTGTTGACCAATGTTACGAGTTTATTGTAGACTATAATACTCATGCCATTTGTGTTAGTGGAAATTTGGGTGGCGAAGTAATGGGGTCAAAGGCATGGGTTTCAGGATATCACGGTTCTTACGGTCTTTACTGGAGCCTGGCAAATGATGGAGGGCAACGTTCAATCTTTAATGGTTACAATTCTGGTGATGGAATTCATCAGAATGGTATCTGGGATTTCTGCTGGGATGGAGCACGTGTGTGTAACATTGGTTTAGGAAATTTTGAAAAGTTAACTGATGCGACCCAGGAAGAAAAGGACATAATAAAAGGGCAGTTGCATTTTTTTCGTGCTTTTTTGCATTGGGAAGTGGTTCGCGCTTATGGATCAATTCCTTATGTTGATACCGTTTTAACAGCCGATAACCTAAAAATGCCTCGTTTTTGGGAATACCAAAAGAATGGTAAAACTTATAAAAATACACAGGCCGTTTACGAACGTATTGTTGATGATTTAGATAAAGCAGCCCAGTTACTTCCTGAAATTTGGGATGCACCCGAAGCTTTGGCAGGTACCAACCAGCCAAACCTGGGGCGTATTACCAAAGGTGCAGCGCTGGCTTTAAAGGCAAAAGCATTGTTGTTTGCCGGCAGTCCATTATTCAACGAAGAATCAGGCGGTTCAGCAACTTTCGATAAAGATTATATGGATCGTGCAGCGAAGGCTGCTGGCGAAGTAATTAAGCTGGCCGATAAAGGTGTTTACAGCCTCGAAGAAATGATTCCGGGAGAAGACCTTGACCCTTACCGCCAGATGTTTGCCACTGTTGATGGAACCTATCCGTACAGTGCAAAAGAAACGCTTTTAGGACGCATCCGCGACAGAGGTAAAGGAAAAGGACGATTTGATAACTCATTATCTCGTTTATACTCAACCGGTAACGGTGGCGTGCGATTTGGAGGGAATGCACCCATTGAAACACCAACCCAAAATTATCTGGATAAATGGGAAATGGCCGATGGAACACGTTATAAGCCAGGTAAAGCATCAGAAGGTGGTTACGATGACGATGCCGACAAACGTTGGGAAAACCGCGATCCACGTTTCCGTAAAACTTTCTGGGTGCATGGCGACGATTTCGGTAAGTTCAAACTGGAAGGTCATGTAGGAGGAAAAGACAACAGTGCTGTTGTATTGAATCCTTATTTTATACATAAATACTGGCCTAAAGGAGTAGATAATAAAAATAAAGACTGGAGACAATTCGATTTCTCTACTCCTATGATTCGTTTGGCAGAAGTGTATTTAATTTATGCCGAAGCAATTTTTGAAGGTACCGGTGACCCCAACTCATCAGTTTCTGGTGTTAATCTTACAGCAGTAGAAGCGGTTAACCGTGTTCGCGAACGTGCCGGAATGCCGCCTGCTACAGCTAATCCGGCAGCTTATCAAACTTTACTTGACGGACATGGCGAGACTTCCAGTGATCACCCTTTCCGTTTATTGGTTCGTAACGAACGTGATGTAGAACTCTGTTTCGAAGGACACTACTGGTGGGATATACGCCGCTGGAAAATTGCAGATAAGCTCGATAAAAATCTGTATCGCTTGGATTTTGACAAGGATGTGACCTATACATCGCGAGAAGTAGTGCAGGAATACCTGTTTGAAACACGTCATTACTGGTTGCCTTTTAAAACCAATGTGACTTTAATGTATGAAGGATGGCCACAAAATCCTGGATGGTAGTAGTGAACAAGACAGAAATTTAAAATGAAAATTACAAAGATGAAAAGATCAATATTAATGATATCATTGCTTCTGTTTAGTGTTACCATTGCCATTGCGCAAAAAAGCTACACAGGAACAATAACCGACGAAAATGGAACTGCCATTGCCGGTGCCCTTATTTCGGGCGACGAAGGCTCGGTACAGGTTCTTGCAAACGAGAATGGTGAATATACCATTCAGATAAAAGGTACTAAGGTATTGGTTGAAGCAAAAGGATTTGATCCGATTTTGGTTGATGCCAATGCAACCAATATAATGCTTACAAAACCTCTAATTCTTGCAGGCATAACTAATATGGTAAATGTGCCGTTTACAACTGTTGAAAAACGAAAAACAACAGGAGCAGTAACTCAGGTAAACATTGCTGACGAAATGGAATTCGATCAGCGTTTAGGTTTAAATGCAGCGCTGGATGGTAAAGTTGCAGGATTAAAAGGTGCATGGAATATCTGGGGGCGCGGTGATGCAATTGTTGTAGTTGATGGTATTCCTCGTGAAGCTGATACTTACAACTTAAATGAAGTGGAATCAATTACGGTTTTAAAAGACCCGGTTTCGCGAGCAATGTATGGCGCTCAAGCTGATCAGGGAGTAATTCTGGTAACAACAAAACGCGGCAAAGCCAATAAACGTGTACTAAGTTTCAGAGCAGAAACAGGGATGAGCATGGAAAAGGCACTTCCTGAGTTTTTAGGAGCTGCAGATTATATGAAAGCATATAACCAGGCCTTGGAAAACGATGGAGGTTTAGCTAAATATTCAACAGAGGATATTGGTATGGCCGGTAAAAATCCTTTCTATCCTGATGAAGATTTCTACAGTGATACTTATCTGAAAGGAAGTACAAACTTTACAAATATTAGTGGAGTAGCATCGGGAGGTAACGAAAAAACGCAATACTTTGTTACCATGGGTTGGAATCATAAGACAGGTTGGTTTGAACTGGCAGATGATACTGAAAATAACCTGAATCTTCGGGGTGCCATTGATTTCGATATTACTGATAATATCTCGATGAAATTGGATGGTATCGCTAAAATTGATTTTAGAAATATGCCAAACATCACCGATTATTGGAGCCGTGCTTCTTCAACAGTACCCAATGCATATCCTGCACTTTGGAATCCAAGTTATATAACTGATGATGCCGAACGTGAAGAGATTATGGGGAAGGCTAAGCTGATCGACGGTATGCTTTTGGGGGGTAACAATACCTACACTAACAATATTTATGGCGACTTTATTAAAGGTGGCGAACGTAAATTAATGTACCGTTACATGCAATTCAATACCGGTTTAGATTGGGACTTGAATAAAATTACTCCCGGCTTAAAAGCGAGTGTATATTTTACATTCGATTTTATGAACCGATTGACAACATCGCAGAACAGTAAATATGCAGTTTACAATCCTGTTTTAAACGAAGACGGTTCAGTAAGTGCGCAGGTAATTGGCGAAGATAAGTCAGTTGGTAATTACTCAACCGAATCTTCTTCGGCAACATTCCACCGCCGTTTTGGTACTTACGGTACATTAAGTTACGAGAAGAAAACCGAAAACAGCGAATTATCTGTTGTTGGTTTAGCTTATCGTGACCAGATTTCATTCCGCGATAATTTGCAGGACTTTAAAAATTTGACTTTTGGTTTATCCGGCAACTATGCTTACAAAGGAAAATATCTTGCCGATGTAGCATTGGTAATGGCAGGTACTCAAAAGTTGGCTGATAATAATAATATGGCTTTTACACCAGCAATTGGTTTGGGCTGGATTCTTTCTGAAGAAGATTTTATGAGCGACAGTGAAACTTTCGACTTCCTGAAATTGCGTGCCAACTTTGGTATATTGAAAAATGACCTTTGGTATACCGCTGCAGATGCAATGAATAACGATGGTGCTTATTCTGATTATTTCTTGTACGAAACAGCTTACCAACGTGGAGGTAATTTCTTCTACAATAATCGAAACAATTCGAACGAAGAAATGAACATTGTAACCCGTTCAAGTAATATTGGCTGGCAAAAACGTACCGAGTTTGTTTTGGGCGTGGATGCAGCACTGCTTAGTAAGAAGTTGTGGTTAGAGGCATCTTTCTTTAATTCAGAATTAGGCGATATTGTAACCGAAATGGAATACACTTACCCAAGTTTAATGGGAGCTATTCCTTTCTACAATAATTACAATGCCGAAAGCAATACCGGTTTCGATTTAGGCATAAGTTATACAACAGGTGGTAGCGAGTGGAATTTAACTGTGGGCTCTAACCTTGTGTATTCAATTCCTAAAATTACCCAGATCGAAGAACCAATGTACGACGCTGCACATACCTATTTAAGTAAAGACGGTGCGGCAACCGATGCAATATGGGGATTAGTAGCTGATGGTTTATATGCTGAAAGTGATTTTACAACTGTTGATTACGTTAATCAGGTGTTCAGCCTAAAAGACGGAATGCCAACATCATCGTATGGTAATGTTCAGCCTGGAGATATTAAATATGTCGATCAGGATGGAAACGGCATTATTGATAATGAAGACCAGATGGAAGTTGGGAACAGTACATCGCGCTTTCAGTATAGTTTGTACGTGAAATTGCGCTTGAAAGCATTTGACTTTTATGCATTGGGTATTGGACAAACCAGTAATTACAATAACCGTTGGAATAACTATTATCGTTTTTATGGTGAAATGAAATACCCTGAATTTGCCAACCAGGCTTACGGTCCGAACAATAAAGATGTAAACGCGGTATATCCACGCTTATCATCTACAAAAAATAATAATAACTACCGTAATTCAAGCTACTGGTTATACAAAAACAACTGGTTTAAAATTCCTACACTTCAAATTGCTTACAACATTAAAAGCAACAACGTAAGCGGAGTTTTAAAAGATGCAAAAGTTTTTGTTCGTGCTGCTGATATGCTCACTATCAGCAAAAACAAAGACCTAACCCAAGTGAATTTCGATAAAGCGCCACAAACGCGCAGTTTCTCAATCGGATTTGTAACTAAATTCTAAAAGATGAAAATTATGAAGACAAGAATATCATTAATAGCTGTACTATTCTTTAGCCTCGTATTTTCGGGGTGCCAGGAATATTTAGAGCCAAATGACGACAACCGATTGACGCTCGATGTAGTTTTGGCTAATCCTGAGTTTGCAGAAGGATTTATAATGAAGGCCTACAAAGGGCTTCCAACAAATTATAATTTTAATGAAGCTGTAGCCAGCGATGATGCAGTGACCAATGACCCGGCTTCTAACATTGTATCAATGGTAAACGGGGGATGGAACGCGCAGAATAATCCAATTGGAACCTGGGGCGGCGCATACGAGAGTATTCTCTATATCAATACTTTCCTTGAAAATATGGATGGTGTTGAATGGTCGTGGGAGAATACCATGCAAAACGAATTGTTTGCAAAAAAACTGCGCAGTGAAGCACATGCTTTGCGTGCCTGGTATAACTTTATGTTATTGCAAAAACATTCGGGTGTTGGTACCAATGGAGAATTGCTTGGTTTCCCAATAGTTGACAAGGTTTTAAGTCAGGATGACAATTATGAAATTCCGCGTTCGTCGTTTGCCGACTGTGTTAATTTTATTTTAGCTGATTGCGACGAAGCACTTAAGAATCTTCCAAATAAATGGGAAGATACAGGCGATGTTCTGGTTGACCAGGTAAATGGTGCACGTAATACCAACCGAATTAACGGATTAGCTGTTCGTTTGCTAAAATCCAGAGTTGCTTTGTACGCTGCAAGTCCATCGTATTCTACAAGTGGATTTACCATGCAAGAAGCGGCACAGATGGCTGCTGATGTATTGAATAACAACGGAGGATTAGATGGGTTAAAAGGTTCGGATCTTGAATTCTATAACGATCCTTCCAGTTCTGAAATTATTTGGGCTTCTGCAAGATTGACCAATCAAACAAACTGGGAGAGGGATAATTTCCCTCCATCATTATTCGGTGAGGGAAAAACAGGACCAAGCCAGAATTTGGTTGATGCTTTTCCAATGGCAGATGGAACTCCGGCAGAAACGGGTGCATCTTACGAAAACCGCGATCCTCGTTTAGGAAAATATATTCTTTACAATGGGGCATCGTATCATGGAGGTACAATTTACACCTACAGTGGCAGTGGCATTGATGCGCCTGGAATCGATAAGTATTCAACTAAAACAGGTTATTATTTACGTAAGTTTTTACAAGAAGGTGTGGATATTGATCCTGCACTTTCGAGCCCTGTTGGAGGCCAGCATTTTTATACTTATGCGCGTTATACTGAAGCTTTGTTAAACTTTGCTGAAGCTGCCAACGAAGCCGTTGGCCCGAATGACGTTATTGGTGGTTTTGCGGCTGTGCAAATAATTGAAGCTCTTTGGCATCGTGCCGGCATACCTAATACATATCTGGCTGGTTTGGATCAGGCAGGTTTGCGCGAAGTAATTCGTAACGAACGCCGGATTGAACTTTGTTTCGAAGGGCACCGTTTCTGGGACATCCGTCGTTGGGGATTAACCAATGTATTGAAAGAGACTGCAACAGGAATTAGCATTGCTCCCGACCAGGTTAGCATGTCAGTTGTAAATGTTGAGGGACGTAACTACGATGCTCATCATATATTTGGGCCTGTTCCTTACAATGAAACGTTGAAATACGACCTAATTCAAAATGAGGGATACTAAATAGACTGTGAGATTTTTAGATATGAGTAGTGAGAATATATACAAGATTTTTCCGAAGTTGGAATTCAACTTCTCACTACTCTGTACTCACTACTCAAATCTTATATCGAAAAATCTAAAAAAGAATACAATGAAGAAATATTTAATATTAATCGCATTTGCAGTTGCTTTGTTTAGCTGCGAAAATCAGGAAAACGAATTTGAAGATTATGATTTTCAAACTGTATATTTCCCGATTCAGTATCCGGCACGTACTTTAGCTTTGGGTGAAAGCCGCTCAGATAACACCATTGATTTGGAACATGCCTTTAGCATTGGTGCCTCGGTTGGAGGGATGTACGAAAATACTATTGAACGTACAGTTAACATCCGTTTGGCTCCGGAATTAGTTGATGGAGCTTCAGTTAATGGTAGTCCGTTAAAAGTGCTTCCTTCAAATTATTACGAACCAATGGAATTTAATACTATTACTATCCCGGCGGGAAGTTTTAATGGCAAAATTCGAGTAAATCTTACCGATGCGTTTTTTGCCGATACACTTTCAACAGAAGTGAATTATGTAATTCCTTTGGTAATAGAACCAAGCACCCAGGATTCGGTTTTAGCAGGTATGCCACTTCCCGAAATTGGCTCCTCTGCCGACCGCCGTGTGAATTCGGACTGGATGCCAGGTTTCGAGCCAAAAGATTATACACTGTTTGCCGTAAAATATATCAATCCATATCATGGAATGTTTTTACATAGTGGTGTTGACGAGACACTTGATGATAGTGGAAATGTTGTGGAAACATTCACCTACAAGGCTGACTATGTAGAGCAGGATCTCTTGACGTTGCTTTCAACAAAATCGATGACAACCTGTTTTATGGATCGTTTAGGTGGACAAAATCAGGGCGACAACTTTAAAGTGGAGTTAACTTTTAACGAATCTGGCAACATAACTATTACATCGGCAACTGGCGACGATACGGTTACCGGAACAGGTACATTTGTCACTGCAGACGATCCGAACGCTGTTGTGTGGGGTGATCGTGGACATATGACTATTAATATAGATTACTACTATACTGTTAGCGGTGTTACTCATCATGCCATGGATCAACTGGTTTACCGCGACAATAATCTGCAGTATGAGGAGTTTTCGATTTCTTTGGATTAACAATAAAAAAGCCGGTGGCTCGAAAAATGAGACGCGTAGCTCAAAAAATATGTAGGTTAGATTTAATTGGTTTTAGGTAGAAACCTTGGCAAAGAGGGTACAGGCCGTTCGCGGTAGTATCCTCTTTTCGTTTTTCTTTACAAAACTCTGTATGCTAAAAGGTTATTGTTTTACTTTTATAATCGCTCAAAAAAAACAAATCAAAAATGAAACTAAATTTATTTGTTCTATTCCTTCTTATTATCGGTTTCTCAAGCTGCAAATCCAGTATTAAAAATACCGGGTCCAGCTTCCAAAAACCAAATATTCTTTTTGCCATTGCTGATGATGCCTCGTGGAAACATTTTGGTGCCTATGGTTGCGACTGGGTAAAAACCCCAGCATTCGATCGGGTAGCTGAAAACGGAATACTTTTTACCCGCGCCTATACGCCAAATGCCAAATGTGCTCCTTCGCGTTCGTGCATTCTTACCGGCCGAAACAGCTGGCAGCTGGAGGAAGCCGCTAATCATTTTCCATACTTCCCCGAAAAGTTTAAAACCTATGCCGAGGTACTCGCAGAAAACGGTTACTGGGTTGGCAGTGTAGCCAAAGGTTGGGCTCCCGGCGATCCCGGAAAAATTAACGGAGTGAAGCGCCAATTAACAGGGCCTAAATTTGATAGCTATAAAACAACGCCACCGGCAAAACATATCTCCAACATCGATTACGCCAGAAATTTCGAGGATTTCCTTGAAAAACGTCCTGAAGGCGAGCCATTTTGTTTTTGGTATGGAAGTACCGAACCCCATCGCGCTTATGAATTTGAGGCAGGTATAAAATATGGTGGTAAATCAGTTGATGAAATCGACGAAGTTCCGTCTTTTTGGCCTGATGTTGATACCATTCGCAAAGACATGCTCGACTATGCTTTCGAGATTGAATATTTCGACAGTCATTTGCAAAAGATGCTTCAGAAACTCGAAGAGATTGGTGAGTTGGAAAACACCATGGTAATTGTTACGGCAGATAATGGCATGCCTTTCCCTCGTATAAAAGGGCAGGTTTACGAATACTCAAATCACCTGCCACTGGCCATAATGTGGCCTAAAGGGATAAAAAATCCCGGCCGCGTGGTAGATGATTTTGTTAATTTTATTGACTTTACGCCAACCTATCTCGAATTAACCGGCTTAACTGCAAAATCAGCCGGAATGCAACCCATAACCGGGAAAAGCCTGACGGATATATTTTATTCGGGAAAAGAAGGTACTGTAACTTCTGACAGAGATTTTGTTTTGGTAGGAAAAGAACGGCATGATGTGGGGAGGCCAAACGATGTCGGTTATCCGGTAAGGGGAATCCTTAAAGGCGGTTACCTTTACCTCCGAAATTTTAAAACCGATAGATGGCCCTTGGGTAATCCCGAAACAGGATACCTGAATTGCGATGGTAGTCCCACAAAAACGTATCTTCTCGATACCCGTCGTAAAAAAGGAATCATGGAATACTGGCAGTTGAATTTTGGAAAGCGGGTGGAAGAAGAGCTGTACGACATTAACAAGGATCCGTTTTGCATGAACAACCTGGCAGGGCAGACCGAATTTGCAGAATTAATAGCAGCAATGTACAGCGAGATGAAGGAAAAACTTACGCAACAGGAAGATCCGCGTATTCTTGGTAACGGCGATGTTTTTGATAATTATGTGTATTCAGGCGAAGATACACGTGATTTTTACAACCGTTATATGCATGGGGAGAAATTAGAAGCGGGGTGGATAAATGATTCTGATTTTGATGGGGATTTGAAAGAATAAGTTTCAATAGTTCTGTTATTTCTGCAGTGAAATTATAAATAACAAAAATGATGTGTATTCTGTTTCTCATATTTCAATTAATTACATTGAGTAATGTTACGAATAACGAGAACTTGAATACGCCTGTTAATTTTGCTCAGGAAGGTTTTGGCGCAGAAACTGTAGGTGGAAGAAATGGAAAAATTCTTAATGTTACCAGTTTGAGAGACGATAACTCCGAAGGAACATTGCGTTGGGCGATTGAACAGGATGGACCTCGTATTGTGAGATTCAAAGTTCACGGTATTGTTCAGTTAAAATCAGTACTACGTATAAGTAATCCATATATTACAATCGATGGGAGTGAAGTTTTAAAAGGTGGAGGTATTGGAATAACGCTTAGAGATTACCCGATTGATGTGCGAACAGATCAGGTAATTATCAAATATATTCGAATTAGATTGGGTGATTATGCGGTGAGAAAAAGAATATCAGATAATAACTGGAAAAGGCACAAAGGTTCAGGATATCTTGATTGTTTAAATATCGATAAATCAAATAATGTTCTGATTGACCATGTATCCATGTCCTGGTCATGCGACGAGATTATTTCGGTAACAAATAGTACAAACATAACCGTTCAATGGTGTATTTTGGCTGAACCACTTTCCGATCCGGTACTGCATCCTTATGGCGATAATCATGCCTATTGTTCGAATAACAGCGCAAGCACTATAACTTATCACCATTGTTTATTTGCTCATTACGTGATAAGAGGACCTCAATTTGAGGCAAACGATATTATACCCGAACAACTTCCAAATCCCAGATTTGAAGCGATCAATAATGTCTGCTTTGCTTTCACTAAAAGTGGGTGTCGGTATAAAGCAGCTTTTGATTTTCCTGAAAAATACAAGGATAAAAATGTGGATGTGAAATATCAGTTTATTGCCAATAAATTCATAAACACGGCACTTCCTCATAAAACCGAAATTGAGTGTGTTGATGATTATGGCTTTCACATGCCAATTTATGTGTATTTTAAAGACAATGTTGGTGTGCATAATAAAACGGGTAAAAACAATCAATTGCCATTGATATTTACCGATGGGAAAGCGCATTATTCAATAGAACATAGAAAGAATCTGAGATATCTTGAGCAAATATCTGATACCTTGTTATTTCAACCCAAGACTCCGGTAACAGTTGAAAGCCCCGATTCTGCTTATGAAAGTATTATTCGGTTTGCTGGTTGTTATTTGGCTCGCGACAGGCATGACCAAAGAATTATTGATGATCTGAAAAACCGAAGTAATCCCCGAATTCTTAATTCTCAGGAAGATGTTGGAGCCTGGAATACTTTTGTTGCTGAATAAGCTTTTCATTCAAAGTTATTTTATTCGATAATAGAACTGTAAATAGTTATATTTACCCTCTCTACGTGCGATTGTACATCCCGACAAAACAAAAATACCCACAAACAAAACTCCTCAATTATTCAGGTTTACATTTGGTGCAAAACAAAACTTTTACCAATGAAAAGATTTATTTCTTTTGCCTTTCTACTTTCGACTATTGCCTTTTCATCCTATGCACAGCTTGAAGTTTATCCATTCTCAACGTTCGACTCCGAAATTATTTCAGAACAATACGCTGTAAGAGTACGAACATTAAAAGCAAACGGAACCCAAGATAGCTGGCAGGATATTACTGTACTAAATGTGGTTCCTCGCGAACCACACGAACATCCAATTTGTGGCGAACAGTCCAGTGCTTTTAATATTACCGGCGATCGAAGAACTTCGTTTGCTCCCTTCGCTTTTAGTGGCCCCATTGAAATAGAAGTAACAAAGTTGTTCGGAGAATTGGCAACAAGAGTGGAAATTACTCCAAAAGCTTACAACATCAATCCGCATTATTTCGATGGGCAGGTTGTGCGTTTTGCCATAAAAGAATGGAGCTACATCAGTGTGAATTTTATGTCGGCAGACAACCGCGACAGTGACGGAGCAGGAGGGACGCACATCAAACACGGATTAATGCTTTTTGCCGATAAACCCGAGAGCGAGGCCGGTTACGATATTCCTCTGCCAACCGATCAGGGTGTGGTAGTTTGGAACAATGATACGGATATTGAAACCATAAGAAATGCTGATATCATATACTTTCCGGCAGGCGACCATAAGATGAAAGAGCATAAGGATAATCAACAAGAGTTTCTTACAAATCCCAACGATATGGAAGCCTCGCCACTTTACCATGGTCAGCTTCGATTGAATAAGTCGCAAAAAATTTATTTGGCTCCCGGAGCTTATGTCCGTGGCTGCTTTAACGGTCGTGGTTACGATGGTGTTTGGATTTACGGTCGTGGAGTAGTTTCCGGTCGCGATCATTTGTTTCACGAAATTCTTATTCCTGAATTTGATAACGAAGGGAATTGGGTGCACCGAACTGCGACAAAAGAAGCTTTTGTAGATTTAATTGGCTGCGACGATATTCGAATGGATGGCATTTGTATTATCGAACCATTTCACCACACTTGTCCATCGGGGAAACGCGGGTTGATCAAGAACATTAAAATTCTTGGTTTCAATTATAATAACGATGGAGTACGCCCCGGAGACGGTACGTTGGTTGATGAAATTTTTATAAAAACCATGGATGATTACGACTACGCACGTGGCAACCACATGTTTAAAAATTCAGTTATCTGGCCCATGTTTAACGGTTCAGTGGGGATGATTTCGTGGAGCACTTTAGGTGGCGAAGGCTGGTGGTTTCAGAATAATCACATCATTAATTCTGAAACCAAAAACAATTATTCAAACAATGACGGAATTTTAGGGTCGCAAGCCGATTTTGGCATACAAACCCATAATATAGAACTTAAGAACATAAACATAGATCATCCAATTACCAACTTGGTAGATGCGCAGATTCTTGATGAAGGAACGTCCACTAATTACGACACCTGGTTTCGCGATTTCAGGTTTGTAAACATAAAAGCCGATTATCCTTTTCAGCGCACCAATGGCGATGTTCAGTTAAACCGATTAAAAGGCCTGAAACGCGATAACCGAATTGCATGGGTTGAGAATTTTACGTTTACCAATTTTGTGGTGGACGGAACGCTGGTAACTTTTGATAATTATAAAAACTATTTTGACCTTAATTTGCAAGGCTCGAATGGGGTAAACACCGACGTTGATAAATATGTTCGCAATATTACTTTTAACACAAGCGGTGAGCTTTACACTATTAATGTGGTGTGTGGTGAAGGCGGTCAGTGTTTCCCAACGGGAAATGCAGGGGTAATCGATTGCCCGGAAGGAACATCTCAAACTGTTTCTTTTCAACCCCGCGAGGGCTTTAAGGTTAAGGAAGTTAAGGTAGATGGAGAAAGTGTAGGGCGCAAACAAATGTTTCTGTTCGAAGTTGTTCAACAAAATCACACTATCGAAGTAATTTTTGAGGAAGGGGATGATTATTTTGATTTACCTATTGATTCGACTTTGCTATCAACAATAACTTCGGCCAAAAACGGTCCGCAAATTCTGAAAACGATGAAGGTCTATCCAAATCCCAGCGATTCTTTTGTTAACATTTCAGGACTTGAAGGAAAGGGCCAGCTACGATTGTACGATATTTCCGGAAAACTTATTAGAGCCATCAATTATTCTAAATCATTTCATTTATTCGATTTATCTGATTGTAATAAAGGGATTTATTTTATGCAAGCTGTAAGTGGAAGACAAATGCAGGTTTGTAAGATAATTGTCAACTGAAGTATTTGTATCTTCAGACAATCTAAATAAAACAATAATGAATGAAAAGACTTTTTTCCTTTTACTGATTGCAACACTTCTTTTTGTTACTGGAATTAGCTGTGCGCAGCCATTGTCGGATTACCGATGGACAACCATTGACGCCACTGGAGAAGCAAAAGGTCGCCACGAAAATGCTTTTGTTGAGTATAATGGCAAGTTTTATTTGTTGGGAGGGCGGGGAATAAACCCTGTAAACGTATTTAACCCGGAAACAAACAGCTGGGAAACCAAAGGGAAATCACCTATGGAGATCCACCATTTTCAAGCGGTGCTTTATGGCGATACAATTTATTTGGTGGGTGCAATGACCGGAAAATACCCGGAAGAATTACCACTGGAGAATATCTGGAAATACTATCCGAAAAGCGATACGTGGGAAAAAGGAGTTGAAATTCCAAAAGAACGAAGAAGAGGAGGAGCCGGAGCAGTTTTGTATAATAATAAAATATACATGGTGTGTGGAATTGAATACGGACACACCAGCGGTACCAATAATTATTTTGATAGTTATGATTTAAAAACCGGCGAATGGGAAATTCTAACAAAAGCACCTCATATTCGCGACCATTTTCCGGCAATAGTGGTGGATGACAAATTGTATTGTGTAGGCGGAAGAAATACAAGCGTTCATTATCCTGACAATTTTGGAGCTTTTTTTGCTGCTACAATTCCCGAAGTTGATGTTTATGATTTTAAGAAAGAAACCTGGGCTACCCTGAAAGAAAAACTACCCTACCCATCAGCTGCCGGAGGTTTGGTTCAAAACGATAATAAACTTATTTACATGGGAGGCGAATGCAGCTGGGCAAATGCCAGTTTTCAAACCCAGGCACTCAATCTGGAAACCGGAAAGTGGGAGCAACTGGCATCGCTTGTTTGCGGGCGGCATGGTAGTGGAGCTGTTTTATATCAGAATAAAATTTTTCTTGCTGCCGGCAGTCCAAATAAGGGCGGAGGAAACATGAATTCAATTGAAGTTTTTTCGGCTGAACACGAATGGCAATCGCTATTTAATGGTAAAAATCTTGATGGCTGGGAAGTGAAATGTGTTGAACAAGACAGGGCCAAAGAATATTGGACGGTTGATAATGGAACCATTTTATGCAATACAAAGGGAAATACCGATCATCAGTACATTTGGTTGCAAAGTACCAATGAGTTTGCTGATTTTGAATTGCGATTGAAATTTCAGGCTTCTGATAACAACGAAGGAAATGCCGGTGTTCAGATTCGTAGTAGGTTCGATGAGAAAGCAAAAGTTGACGAGGATTATGTTGGCTGGCTTGATGGCGCACAAATAGATATTCATCCTCAAGGACCCTGGCGTAACGGTTTTATTTACGATGAAACTCGTGGAACGCGTCGTTGGATTTTCCCCGATTTGCCTGATTGGAAAATCTCTGAAGAAGAATATGCTCCCAAAAAGGTGGTGTATTACAAAGAAGATGAAGGGCCAGGCTGGAATGATATGCGCATCATTTGTAAAGGAAATCATATCACCACTTTCGTTAATAATGTAAAAGTAGCTGATTATGATGGAACGGGAATTTTAGACAATGATGATCATGTAAAAAACAAAGTCTCCGGGAGTGGGCACATTGCCCTTCAGCTGCATAAACATTCAAACAATTATATCCGGTTTAAAGATATTGAAATACGGGAGTTGTAAAATTCTTATCTAATATATACTCCTGTACAACTGAGGTATATTTCAGAACAAAAGAACAATTCAATTAAAGTGGATTGTTCTTTTTTTGCTATAAACCTGTTGCAATGATTAAACTAAACCCAATAGCTTTAACTCTTATCATACTTTGTTTGTTGTCGTGCAAAGCTAATAACGATAATAAGGTTGAAATAGTAAATAATTCACCACAGGCTCAATTTGCTTCAGCTCAAATTCGTATAGCATTGCAAGGTTTGGAAACAACAACCGCACAGGTTACTTTAAGAATTGATTCGGCACTGAAGGAACAAGCATACACCATTCAAAAGGGAAACCAAAAAATTGTAGTGAGTGGCGGCGATGAAACCGGCCTTATGTACGGAGGATTAGAGCTGGCTGAAATGATAGCTTTTGAAGATAGAATTCCTGAGCTGGTAGAAACGATATCCGGAAAGCCATACATTAAAAATCGAGGATTAAAATTCAATATTCCACTTGACATTCGCACGCCAAGTTACCAGGATGCAGGTGATGCTGCCCAAAACAATATTACTGAAATGTGGAACATCGATTTCTGGAAAGCCTATCTAGATATGATGGCCATAAATCGTTACAATGTGCTTACACTCTGGAATCCGCATCCTTTTCCATCCATGATAAAGATGGAAAACTATCTGGACATTGCCTTAGAAAATGTTTGTGGTACGAGTTTCCCGTTAGATACCGACCGCACAGATGAACCCGATGCCAAATTTATTGCCGGATGTGGTGTTTCTAAAGAAGTTCTCGATAACCTCTTGGTTTTAAAAGAAATGACCATTGAGGAAAAAATTGAGTTTTGGCGCGAAGTAATGAAATATGCTAAGGGCCGTGGGGTGGAGGTTTATTTCATTACCTGGAACATTTGGATGAATAGCATCGCACCTCCCGGTTGGTATCGGAGGCAGGAAAACCTGAAAGGAGATGAAGGGAAATACGGAATAAATAATGACCAAAATAATCCGCATACTATAGCGTACTTGCGCAAAGCAGTAAAAGAGTTTATTCTCACTTACCCCGATTTATCAGGGATTGGCGTTACTGCAGGGGAGAACATGGAAGACCGCAACGATGAATACGACCGCGAAAAGTGGTTGTGGAATTCGTATGGAGAAGGAGTTTTAGATGCCAAAAAGGAGCAACCTGAACGAGAAATCAAATTTATTCATCGCTACTGGCAAAGTGGAGTAGATATGATGGTTGACGATTTTATATCAAAATATCCTGATGAAATCAACCTGAGTTTTAAATACGCCCGTGCCCGTATGTATGCCACTCCAAAACCAGAATGGGCCAACGAATACATCAATGAATACAGTGAGTTTGGATTAAAAAGCTGGTGGAACATTCGAAACGATGATATTTTTCATTTTCGCTGGGGCGACCCGGAATATGCATCTGAATTCATCAAAAATCTGCCGGATGAAAGTTTAACAGCGGGCTATTTTATGGGATCCGATGGTTATGTGTGGGGCCGCGAGTTTATAAGTAAACACCCGAAAAATCCAAGAGAACTTGAGATCGATAAGCATTGGTATAATTTTATGTTGTGGGGAAGAATGGGGTATAATCCCGAACTTTCAATAAATCGATTAAAGGGACTCCTTAAATTCCATTATCCGGATTCTAATGTCGATGAACTTTATAAAGTCTGGGCAACAGCCTCAAGAATCCCATCATTAGTCACCAATTTCCATTGGAATGACTGGGACTTTCAGTGGGCGGTGGAAGGTTGCCTGGATCTAAGAAACGGCTTCCATACTGTGGAACGTTTTATCACTAATCCAACACGGCCAGGTTCAGGCATTCTTTCGATTCCCGATTTTTCGGAGTTGCAGGAAAATCAAAAAACAATGACGGAGATAACTCCACTTGATGTGGCTGGAAAACTCGACTCTATGGCAAATGAGGTTCTGCGTTTTATTGACATTCAATCTGAATTTTCAGACGCATCTTTTACCGAATTGATTTATGACCTGAAAGCTTGGGCATACATGGGGAAATATTATGCCAATAAAATCCGTGGAGCATATCATTTGCATGCTTATCGCGGCGGATTGGGAAAGGGAAATAGAAAAAAGGCTGTAGAATCGTTGGAGAGTGCTTTGCTAATGTGGAGGGAATATTCCACCGCCGCTTCACGGAACTATAATCCTCAATTCTTGTCGAAAACCAGAACAATTGATTGGGAAGCCTTGACCATAAATGTTGAAAATGATATAAAAATAGCATGCGAAGAATAAAAAATATCTACACCGCTTTTTGTTTAGCAACTCTATTCTTTGCCAGTTGTGGAAATAAATCGCATCTCACCATTGATAATTATCCCAAAAGCAGAATCATTGTACTAACTGATATTTTGAACGAACCTGATGATTCTCAGACTTTGGTGCGCTTACTCATGTATTCAAATGAAGTGGATATTGAAGGCTTAATCGCAGTGTCCTCTTGTCATCAATATAAAGGTAAAAACGATCCAAATCCTGATAGGAATACAGTTCATCCCGACGAGATTAAGAAATATGTCAAAGCCTATGGGAAGGTACGAGAGAATCTTATGAAACACATTGATGGTTGGCCGACAACGGACTACTTATTGAGCGTTACCGGTGCCGGACCGGAGGGATTTGGAACCCGGGATATTGGGCCTGGGCTGTCAACCTCTGGCTCTGCGATAATTTGTAATGCTATAAAAAAACAAGATGAGCGACCACTCTATGTTATAATTAATGGAGGAGCTAATTGTTTGGCACAAGCGCTTATTGATTTGGGACAAGAGATCTCAAGGGATGAACTTGACGAGCTATTAAAAAATGTGCGTGTTTGTGATAACGCAGGACAAGATAATGCCGGAGCCTGGATAGCATATAATTTTCCAGATTTGCACTATAAAAGAAGTTCACATCAGGTATACAATTTTATGAATCAAACAGGGCCGGCTGTTTGGGATACTACCTTTTATCCGGGGAAAGCCCAACATTTGTGGGCTGCAGAACATATACAAAACAACCATGGTGTACTGGGAGCAATTTATCCTACCCGTATGCGATGGAAAGATCCGACTACCTTTAGTACAATCGAAGGGGGAGGTAGCGGAAACTTTATCGGATTTGCAAATAGAGGACTTTATCATCCGGAACACATCGAATGGGGAGGCTGGGGAGGCCGTTTTAAAACTGAAAAAGAGAAAAATATTTATGCCAATCAGCTGAAATGGGCAGAAAAGGATTTGTTTTATTCTGAAGATGAATTTAAACCCTATTTCATGTTTCCAGAAGCCAGTGATAATTGGACTGATCCAATTACCGGTAAGGAATACAATGGTATTGGAGTACCAATATTTCGCTGGCGACGTGCATATCAGAACGACTTTAGGGCACGAATGGACTGGTGCGTGAAAGATTACCGTACGGCCAACCATAATCCGGTTGCTGCGGTAAATGGAGATAAAAGCGATGGTATTGTTTATTTGAATGCAATAGCAGGGAGTATGGTAAAACTCGATGCTTCAGATTCAGCAGATCCTGATGGTGATGAATTGTCTTTTAGGTGGTTTTACTACCCGGAGGCAGGAACTTACGAAGGCTCAGTTCAACTCAACAGGCAGGATGATTCTGACGTGGAAATCTATGTCCCTGGAGACGCGGTTGAAAAACAAATTCATATAATTCTTGAAGTAGAAGACAAACATCCCGAAGTTCCGCTAACTGCATACCGAAGAGTTATTATAAAAGCAACCAATAAATAATTACAAGATGAGAATAATTACCAAAATAGGTATCGTACTAACAGCATTAATTGTGGCATGTAGTGCCAATAATGGTTTCGTTCCATTATTTAACGGGAAAAACCTGGATGGATGGACCATTCAACTTCGAAAAGGTGGCAATGGTTTGGAAGGAAAAGTATTTGGTGTTAACAATCGTGGAGAGGTTCATGTATTTCAAGGATTGCCCGATAGATATCAGCTCGGTACCGGATCTGATACACATGGAATGATGTGGACAAATAAGGAATACAGCATGTTTCATTTCCGGTTCGAATATAAGTGGGGCAAAAAAATCTCCAATAATTTTCATCAGTTTCAGTACGATGCAGGATGTTATTACCATGTAAATGATCAGGAAATATGGCCCAAGGGTATCGAATATCAAATTCGGTACAATCACGAAACCAACAAGAATCATACCGGTGATTTCTGGGCATCAAGTGTGGATTTCCAATGGTATGTAAATGATAATAATGAGTTCTTACTTCCGGCAGAAGGGGGAAAACCAATGGAGAAAAGAATGGGAGAGCATCGTGCCAAAAGTACCGATAATTACCATGCGCTTGATGATGAGTGGAATAGCTGTGAAGTTATCGTTATGGGCGACAAGTACGCCATTCATAAACTGAACGGGGAGATTGTGAATTATGCAACTGATTTGGGGAGATCATCAGGTATAATTGGGCTGCAATCTGAAACTGCGGAGATTTTCTACCGCAATATTGAGATAAAGGAATTTGACGAATTTGTTTCGGTAGAAAAATTTCTAAAGTAGTCTGAAGATGAGAAGAATAGTACTGGTTGTATTACTTTTAAATACGTGCATTGGTTATGCACAAATGAAACCCAATACCGATTTGCCCTATGATCCGATGCCGCCGTATCTTGAGAAAATAACAACTTTTGGGCAACGTTGCGATTGGTCGCATGATGGGAAACATCTTATTTTTCTGGAAAAAACTTTTGGCGATGTATACGAAGTTGAAGTAGAAACAGGAATATTAACGCCACTTACGCATCATTTTTTTCACGAAGGATTTGTTCGGGCCTTGTACCTGGCTAATGGCGATATCTTATTATCCGGGGCGAAAACCTTTGATGCCACTGAACCCTGGAAAAGCCGTAGTCCGGATCATGCTGAACTTTGGGTATTAAAACGGGACTTATCAGGCCCACCAACACCGCTGGGGGTATTCTGTAAAGAAGGACCAACTTGTTCTCGCAAACAAATGAAAATTGCCTGGACCGTTGATGATATTTACATGGCTGAAATTGTATATAAAAATGACATTCCCCAATTATCTGAAATTGATACCCTTGTTAAATCTGAAAACCTTCCTGAACCTGTGACTGGTTGGCGCCTGGAAACTCAGAATTTCAGGCCTCCGTTTGATGATGAGCTGATTTTTAATGCGCATTATCCCTCGATAGAATATGAAGCAGAGGTAATGGGAATTGACCTGAAGACCCGAACGATTGTAAATTATACAAAGCGTCCGGATCGTTACGACGAACCTGAAGGAATTTTCCCTGATGGCAAATATACTTTGGTGGAAAGCTCACGTCACCACTCGAAGCGAGGCGAAAATAATACCACATGGGACTTTATTGATTTATATAAACTGGCATTGGATGGTTCAGGGGAAATGGAAAGACTAACCTTTTTCAATGAAGGTTTAGAATATAAGGCAACCAATCCAGTTGTTCGCGATGATGGCCGCTATATGGCCTTTCAGTATTCAATAGTTGGCGAAACAACCGGCATAGGACATGGAATTTTGATTTGGGATTTTGAAAAAGAAAAACAATACAAAAAACAACATAATGAGAAATAGATTTTTATTAGTAGGGATACTTATCCTGTCTTTGCATAATTGGGCAGCATTTGGAAATACATCACAAAAAAAGCAACAAACACCAAACATTGTTCTCGTTTTTGTCGATGATCTGGGTTATGGAGATTTAGGTTGTTATGGACAAGAATTGATTCAAACACCTAACATTGATAAAATGGCAGAAGAAGGCGTGCGATTTACCGATTTTTACTCTGCCTTTCCGGTTTGTGCACCATCACGTTGTGCACTAATGACCGGTAAGCATGCCGGAAATACATGGATTCGACACAATATGAATGTTTTGCCAATGGGGCAAATGCCAATTCCTGATGAAGAAATAACAATTCCGGAAATACTCAAAGAGCAAGGTTATAAAACGGGTGCGTTTGGGAAATGGTCGCTCGGTGCACCGGGCAATTCGGGCGATCCTCTAAAACAGGGATTTGATTATTTCTATGGATATTACTGCCAGTGTTATGCTCACAACTATTTTCCTGAGGTGCTTTGGAGAAATGGCGATACGATTCAACTAAAAAATGAAACAACGCCTGTGCACGTTAGTTTTATCGATTATCCTTTGTCGTACGCAACAAAAAAAGTGGAATATTCTGCTGATTTAATTTTTGATGAAGCACTAAAATTTATTGAAGACAACCAGGATAATCCATTTTTCTTATACTATGCTTCTGCTTTACCACATTCAAATGGCGAGGCTCCTGTTGATGAGAAATTCGAAATACCTGACTGGGGGATTTATGCCGATTCCGCATGGTTGCCTGTAGAAAAAGGTTATGCAGCCATGGTATCGATGCTTGATATTCAGATGGGAGAGATTAATTCGAAGCTAAAAGAATTGGGCATTGAAAAGAATACACTTGTAATCTTTACCAGTGATAACGGGCCTACTAAATTTGCCAAACGTTTTGAAAGTACCGGGGTACTGCGCGGGCGAAAACGCGATTTATACGAAGGAGGAATAAGAATTCCTTTTATTGCCAAATGGCAAGGAGAAATCGAGGAAGGACAAGTCAGTAGACAGCCTGCAGCTATGTACGATTTAATGCCAACATTTGCTGAGATCGTTGATACTCAAATTCCAAAGGAATGCAGTGGTAACGCGATTAATGCACTTATCCAGAAAAAGAAACAAGCACAACAGAGTAATTTATACTGGGAGTTTTACGAAGGGGATCGTGCACCAAAGCAGGCCGTTCGCAAAGGAGATTGGAAACTTTTACGATTTAATTTCAACGAACCTGCTGAGAGTGAAGTTGAACTGTATAATCTGGCTAACGATTTAAGTGAAGAAAATAACCTTGCAGCAAAAGAACCGGCTGTTATAAAAGAACTGTTGAAAATTATGGACGAGGCTCATCAGGACTATCAATTTATTGATGTTGATCCTAAATAGTATGATTTCGGTATTCATTAGTGCTGGCGAGGTAGTCAAATTGTTGTTTGATGCTGACTTTTTCTGGGTATGCACAAATCGGCTTAAAGAATGTACAAACAATCAATAGAGATGATTCAATTTTAAACTTATTTGCCCAAAAAATTGCATAAACCATATAACTTGATAATCCATGATGAAGTCTTTTTGTTTATTTCTACTTGTCGCAACAATTGTTTCTGCGTGTACTGTTTCTAATAGAACTGATCCAACAATGAAGTCGGTTAAAGCGCGTATTGAATCCCGAAATTATCCCTCGTTATTTCAGGCTTGGTACGGTATTGATATGCCAGAATATCCACAAACAACCAACGAACAACGTTTGCAAGCAGCCGCAAAACACGATTTGTTATGGGAAGAACCATTGAGCCAGTTAGGCGAAAATGTTGACCTTACACTGGGGCTTGTCTGGGATCATGATAATCATGGATTGGCAACGAATTTTACAGCAGAAAGCCTGTCACATGCTTTGGAGAATAGAAAACGCATGTTGGAACTGAATCCGAATATGGTTTTCTTATTTGAGGTGCGCTGGCGCGATGCTCCTATGAGCTTTTTGCCTGGAAACAGTGATTGGTGGTTACGTAACGAAGACGATGAAATTGTAAAAGGTTGGCTGGGAGGCTGGGAACCATTTTTTATGCTGAATTACAACAACGAAGAATTTCAGGACAACGTGGCTCGTCAATGCAAAATTGCAATTGAAAGTGGGGTATACGATGGAGTAATGTTTGATTGGAGTGGTAATCTTGAAATCATTAAAAAAACCCGTAAGGCAATTGGTGATTCTGCTTTGATAATAGTAAATATTCATGATGATATTCATGATGGGATGGAATTCCAACCATATATAAATGGCTCGTTTATGGAATTGAATCCCATTGATAACTTGAGTTTACCTGTTGAAGAACTTGTACTAAATAGCAAGGAAGATGTAAATGCACGTACATGGGATAATATAAGAGATGCTTTGGTATGGTTTGAAGATAATCTTCAGGAGCCACGCATTAATTGCTGCGAGGTTTGGGGTAACCGTAACGACCTTTCGCGCATGCGTGCCCTTACCACATTAACCTTAACTCATTCTGACGGATATGCTTTGTATGCCGATCCAAATCCATTAAAAACGCCTGACCACTACCACGATTGGTATTCGTTTTGGGATGCCGACCTTGGGAAACCAATTGCAAAACGTGTTAAACGTGAAGATGGAGCTACACTCCGCGAATTTGACAATGGGACAGTGATTTACAACCATTACGGAAACGATAGTGTTGAAGTGACCTTTAACGAAACACGTATACGTGTATCGGATGGAAGTGTAGGCAAAACATTCTCGGTTGGTGGTCGCGATGGCGATATTTTTATGAAAAAATAGCAGGCAGTAATCCGATAAATAATTATTGTAAATATTAAGTATTATGGCTTTACATTGGCTCGATTTTGCAGCATTCTTTACCTACTTTATATTATTGAGTTTAATTGGATGGCTTGCAGGCCGCAGCAAAAAACAAATGGCGTCCGATTATTTTCTGGCAGGGAAATCGTTACCCTGGTACGTGGTAGGTAGTTCTTATATTGCCGCAAATATTAGTACCGAACATTTTTTGGGAATGATTGGTGCGGCAGTACTATACGGTATTGTGGTGGCTACTCCCGAATGGAGTGCAGTAATTGCCTTTACCTTTTTAATATGGCTTTTTATACCGTTTCTGTTATCATCAAAAGTTTATACTACTCCCGAATTTTTAGAAAAAAGATTCAACCGGAAAATCCGTTTTGTTTTTGCATTAATTACTATTATCGCCAACATCTCGGCATTTATGGCACCGGTTATTTACGGTGGTGGATTAATTGTAGAAGAAGCTTTAGGTTTCAATCAGCTGTTTGGATTAAATGTAGAAGCTATTAATGCCGGAGCCGCCACCAATTGGGGCTTGTTTTTTTCAATTGCATTAATTGCATTTGCTGCTGGTATTTGGGCTATTTGGGGTGGTTTAAAATCGGTAGCCTGGATGGATGTATTAACCATTATTATTATGGTTGCCGGGGGATTAACTGTAACCATTCTCGGCTTGACTTATATCAGCGATGGAAATGGAATTATTGCCGGCTTTCGAAAAATGGTTGATATTAATACAGCAAACAGCGGATGGGCAAAAGAATGGCTTGAAACAAATGTTGTAAATATCCTGAATGGAGCAACAGAAGGGACTAATTATAAGAGACTCTCAGTATTGCAACCCATTAACCATAGTGTTACGCCCTGGACACACTGGGTGTTTTCATTCTTCTACATTGGTTTGTGGTACACGGTAATAAACCAACACATGATTCAAAAGGTGTTTGCAGCAAAAGATATTTTTCATGCCCGAATGGGAATGGTGTTTGCCTCGTTCCTAAAATTATTACTTCCCTTTATTGTTGTAGTACCAGGCTTAATTTATTTCGCCATGAATCCCGACTTCCTGCACAGTAATAACTGGGATGTTATGCGCGAAGAGGCCAATAAAACTTACATCCTAATGATAGGCCGATTGGTACCTGTATTTCTTACCGGATTTTTATTGGCGGCTTTATTTGGGGCTATTCAAAGTACAGTTAGTTCAGTACTCAACTCAACCTCAACAATTTTTACGCTCGATTTTTACAAAGAATATTTCAATAAAAATGCCAGCGAGAAGAGCGAAATAAGGATGGGAAAAATCTCGGGAACGGTAATCCTTTTCTTTTCAATAGCACTTGCTATTTTTTTGGCGCTCACCAAAATAAACATCTTCGTGTATATACAAACCATGTATACCTTTATTGCACCACCGTTTTCAGCTATTTTCTTAATCGGTATGTTGTGGCGACGCATCAATGGCAAAGATGCTTTGCTTGCCATTGTTGGTGGATTTGTTTTGGCCGCTCTTTTGAAATACCTGGAATTGGGGCCGCTGGCTGAGGTAAACACACCATTTGCCAATTTTATTAAACCTTTTGCCAATCAGGGATTAATTGTTTGGGGATTTAGTATGCTAGTTGCAGCAGTTTCAGGATTAATTACACCTCCTCCTCCCTCCGAAAATGTAGGCGATGGTTTGGCTTTCAATTTTAGAAAAATGAGTACCCTAAAAGGAGGTTTGGGCGATAAATGGTACAACAGTGTTGCCCTTTGGTGGGGTATTTGTTTTGTATTGATGATTGTATTTGTATTGGTGTTTTCATTGTATGTATAATCCATTTGTAATTGTAAAGAGATAACGAGTAATGAATATTAGCGAATTAGCACAAAGACCTCCGATGGGGTGGAACAGCTGGGATTGTTTCAGTGTAACGGTTACGGAAGAGGAGGTGAAGAAAAATGCCGACTTTGTTGCCAAACATCTAAAGAAATTTGGTTGGGAATATATCGTTGTCGATTTGGCTTGGTTTGCACCCGGTGTCGATCATACCAATTATAAAAATGAAAATATTCCACAGTTAATTGATGAGTACGGGCGTTTCATTCCCGATCCTGAAAAATTTCCATCATCAGCAAATGGAGCAGGTTTTAAGCCTTTGGCAGATTATGTACATCGTTTGGGATTGAAGTTTGGAATACATATCATGCGAGGAATCCCGGTGCAGGCCGTTCAAAAGAAGTGCCCTGTTAAAGGCATAGCGCTTACCGCTGATCAAATTTCGTACGACCGCGAAAGCTGCCCCTGGTATAATAGCCTTAGAACATTAAATTTTGCAGAAAAAGGAGCACAGGACTATTACAATTCCATTTTCGAATTGTACGCTTCGTGGGGAGTTGATTATATAAAAGCCGACGACCTGAATGCCTGGCACGAGGTAAACAACAGCGACGGATCACCAACTGGCAACGGATCACCTTATCGTATTGACGATATTGAGGGAATTGCTGCTGGCATTGAAAGTTGTGGAAGACCGATGGTGTTGAGTATATCGCCAGGGGGACCTGAAACAACAATAATCAATCATTTGCGGAAACACACGAATCTATGGCGCATTTCGGCCGACTTTTGGGACGAATGGGGTTCGCTAAAAAAGCAAATGGAGCGATGCGCTACGTGGGCTCCTTTTATAAAGCCGGGTCATTGGCCCGATGCAGATATGTTGCCATTGGGATACATGCCTCGTGGAGAATCCGGCGGTCAGGAACGCTTTAGCAACTTCAGTGCCGATGAACAGAAAACAGTTATTTCATTATGGTGTATGTTTCGTTCTCCATTAATGTTTGGTGGAAATTTGCCACAGTGTAATGATGATACAATTGCATTAATCACCAATAAAGATGTGCTTGAAATCAACCAATTTTCAAAGAATAACCGCCAAGTATATTCTGATGATAAAATTAGGATATGGGTAGCAGATTCGACAATTTCAGATGCGAAGTATATGGCTGTTTTTAATATTTCGGAAGAAGATATTACTTACCGGTTGGATGTAAATGATTTTGGGATAACAAAACCTGAAAGTGGCATAGACATGTGGAGTAAAAATAGAATAGATTTTCATAGCGAACTCAAGGTAAATGCCCATGGAGTTCGTTTAGTTAGGTTTTAGTTTGGTTAGTTAATTATGGAAGTATCCCAATTGGGATACTTCTTATTTTATTCAAACTCTTTGAGCCGATGAACAAGGTTTCATTTATATTCGTGGTTTCGCTTTTTCTGGTAAGTCATGTATATGCTCAGAATCTTAAGCGTTTCAAACAGCTAAATCTTAGTAATGGCTTGTCTCACACTGATGCAACCTGTTTTGTTCAGGATGAAGTTGGATATATGTGGATTGGTACTTATAATGGTCTTAACCGATATGATGGAACTGAGGTAAAACAGTTTATTAACGAACCAAACGATAGAGAAAGGGTTTATGTGAACCGCATAAATGTTCTAAAAACACAGGATAATTATTTGTGGGTTGGAACGCAAAAAGGTATTCATCTTTTTAATACTGAATATTTAACGTTTTGTGAGTTAAATATTACTGGAGTAGATAAAGAATATTCGAACATAGGTAATATCAAATCTATTTACACTTCTGAATCAACCGTTTGGTTTTCTTCAGATAATAAACTCTTTAGAGGTATATTCAATAAAGAAGAGCAAACATTAGAGGTAGTATCGATAAATAATATAGTAAGTAATTACCCCAAAGAATTTGATGATGTAATTGTTGGAGAAATTATTGGAGTAAAAGATAACATTATTTGGCTGAGTACTAATATGGGCCTGTTTGAGCTTGAAAAAGATGAGAATGTCTATCAATTAAAAAAGGCACCGGCTCCAATCACCAAATTTTCATCAGAAATAGCACATGGTCTCACCCGACAGGGTAATATGTTATTTTTTTCACATGGACATTTGTTACATCTTTATTTGCTACAATCCAATTTTTCAGTAGGCTCGCTTATCAAAACTATTGATGTAAGGACGTTGTTAACTAATGAATTTAAAAATAGTACTATTGATTTATTCTCGTTATGTGTTGATAATGAAATGAATTTGTGGTGTTCCACAACCAAAGGAGTTTTATTTTTAACGAACCTGTTATCAAAAATACCTTCTGCAGAGTTATTTCGTAATTCTAAGTATGATTCTCACTCTATTTCAGGAAATCATATTTCATCGCTTTATATCGATCGAAATAATTGTTTATGGGTAGGAACCTGGGGAAGTGGTGCGAATATTTTGAATCTTGGGCAATACAAATTTAATGTGCTGTGTCAAAATCCAGATCGTCAGAAATATAACCTTTCAAAAGATTTTGTGCGTTGTATAACCGAAGACAAATATGGTAAAATTTGGATAGGATATAAGGGAGGAGGTCTTGATATTTTTAATCCTCAAACAGGTGTGGTTACACCTTTTCTCCCTGAAAATGAAGAAGGGCGCGAGACACTGTTTAATGATATACGATGTATAGATGTAGGAAGTAACTTTATTGTAGTTGGTTGCACAAATGGCTTAGCGCTAATCGATTTAAAAACCAGCGAGGTATATGAGTATTTTAATCGTCCGCAAGATTCTTGTTCTATTTCTTCGGGTCCAGTTTTTTCTGTTCAAGTAGATGATCGAAACAATATTTGGGCAGCAATGTGGGAAACTGGATTAAATAGAATAACGGTGGATGTAGATTACCACATTAACGTAAAAAAATTTAACGTTACAGATACTCCTAGGTTAGCTTCTAATTCAATTAACTTTTTAGCTTTTAATGAGGCTGGAAATCAGCTTTATGCATCATCAAATAAGGGATTAAATCGAATATACCTGGATGATAACAGAAATATTGAGCGTATTGTACATTACAAAGCAAATGATTCGGACTCATCCTTAAGAAGTGAATACGTTTGGCCGTTGGTTATTGAAAACGACTCTACATTATGGGCAGGTACCTTGGGTGGAGGTTTGCACCATTTAAATCTTGAAAATAAGGTTGCTGGAGTTATCGGAACCTACACTGCACAGAACTTTACGTTTGACGTAATGAATACAATGGACGTGGAAATCTTAGAAAAAGACAATAAAGGCAATATCTGGGCTGGGAGTCGTGGTTTGGTGAGATTAAATCCCGAAACAAAAACCATTCAATATTATAATGAAGACGATGGTTTGCATGGAAATGGTTTTAAAATAGGGGCTTCATTTTTGTCTCGAAATGGCACAATTTATATGGGAGGAATAAATGGAATAACCTATTTCAATCCTGCAGATATTATCCACAGTGAAATAACCAGCAACGTGAAGTTGATAAAGCTTAAAGTAAATAATAAAGAAGTAGTTGTTGGTGATCGGGTAAACGGGCGCCGAATTCTTGATCGAGAGTTAGCACTAACCGATAGAATTGTATTAAATCATAATGAGAATGATTTTTCAATTCAATATGGGAATTTACATTTTTTAAGCCAGGGAAAGGGGCTAATTCGCCATCGTTTGTTACCAATACAAGATAAATGGCAAATGGATAACGACTTTTCAATGATAGCTAACTATGCAAACCTTTCATACGGTAGCTATATTTTTCAAGCAATTGGAGACGATGTAGATGAAATTGAAAACAGCCAGATTGCTGAACTGGAAATTGTTATTAATGCCCCATGGTATTTGACCCATTTTGCAATTATAGCTTATGTGCTTCTGGGAAGCCTAATATTTACAGCTATTCTATTATATTCCCGACGTTTGATGTATATGAAGCACAATCTTAGGGTAATGGCCGCAGAGGAACAAAAAAGGGAAGAATTGCACCAGCATAAATTACAGTTTTTTACAAACATTTCACACGAATTTAAAACTCCTTTGACGTTGATTCATTCTCCACTTGAGAAACTATATGCTCATGAAAAACCGGAAGGAGAGCGTAAGGAATTATATCAGTTGGTTTTTAATAATACAAAACGGTTGAGCCGTTTAATAAATGAATTGATGGATTTTAGGAAAGCAGAATTAAATAAACATTCGCTAAAACTCCAATTAACTGACTTGAATTTATTGGTTGATGAAGTATATAAACAATTTTGTTCACTTGCTGATAATAAGCATATCTGTTTGTCATATACTCCTCAAAGTTGTCCTAAAATTCTGGTCGACAGGAATAAATCTCAAAAAGTGATCACCAACCTATTTTCAAATGCCTTAAAATTTACTTCTGAAAATGGGAAAATCGACATAAAAACGTATAGCGGAAAAATTGAGGTTTTAAATTTTAAATTTAGAAATCGCCATTCTGAGGTGGCAGATTCCCAAAACACAGAATATGTTTTTGTAGAAATTGAAGATACAGGTGTAGGAATATCTTCAAAATCGATTACTGTCATTTTTGAACGTTATTTTCACGAAGATTTGGATAGTAATAATCATTTGGGATCTGGCATTGGTCTGGCCCTGGTAAAAAGTTTTGTATTGTTGCAACAGGGGTGTGTTTTTGTTTCTTCTGAACGAAATAAAGGAACACAATTTATTGTGGGCTTTCCTTGTGGAGATGAGCATGTTTTGAAAACAAATGCGATAGTAGTGGATAATGAGTCAGTGTTGAAAAGTAAAGAGGAATTCAACTGGATTAATGGGGAAGGAGAAGCCAAAGAAAATGCGGTTTTACTAATTGTTGAGGATAACTCGGAATTGCGCACTATGCTGGTTAAGCATTTTCAGACACAGTTTATTGTTTTTGGTGCCGAAAATGGTAAGGTCGGCTTGCAGATGGCAAAAGAAAAAATGCCCGATTTAATAATATCTGACGTTATGATGCCGGAGATGGATGGTATTGAAATGTGCCGTTTGGTGCGCAATGATATTAATACCAGCCACATTCCAATTCTATTACTTACTGCAAAATCATCAGTTCCCAATCAAATTGCAGGGGCTGAAAACGGTGCTGATGCTTTTATGGCAAAACCATTTAGTTTACGATTGCTTGAAGCAAATGTGGCAAGGATGCTGGAACATCAGCGGGTTTTAAAAGAAAGATACACAAAAGATATTTTCTCGAATACCCGCGAAATTATACGCAATAATAAGGACAAGGAATTTTTTGATAAATTGATGACTGTTATTGAAGAAAACATTGAAAATCCTGAATTTACTGTCGAAGACCTGGTACCTCAGTTGGGTATAAGCCGTACAAAACTATACCAAAAAATAAAGGGGGTAACAGGTTGTTCTCCTCTTGAGTTTATACGCAGTCAACGCCTTAAGTTAGCTGCGAAAATACTCTTAACCGAAGGAGTTACAATTTCTGAAGTCGTTTATCGTGTTGGAATACAATCAACAAGTTATTTTTCTAAAGCTTTTAAATCGGAGTTTGGAATGACCCCAAGCGATTTTTTGAAAAATTACGATAATACAGGGAAAAATGCATGATATCAAAATTTCATCATTGTTTCTTTTCCTAAGTATTTTAGTTCTAACAATTCTATCAAAAAGTAAACTTTTGGCATCTACATTGATTAAGGAATCTTTTTATAAGTCAAATCTGAAGCATAATTGTATCTGTAAAAAAGTAGTGGAAATGTCAATTTTGCGAAAAAGATATTTGCCTTAATTATTGAAATGTTTGCTGTTTTGTCGATGTTTATGTGCTTCATTTATAGTTTGTTAGGCGGATGTGTAAAAATGAGCTAATTAAATGTACAATTGAAATAGTCTGTTCTATACTGTGTCAATACATTTGATTTTGATATTTGACCAAAAGACAGTGAATATGGGTCAGCTAATCTAAATTAATAAAAATGCTTATGAAAAATTTAAATTGGAAAGTATTACTTTTTCTTTTTATGCTTCCTTGTTTTGGCTATGCACAACAAGCTATTACAGGAATGGTAACGGAATCAGATGGTGTTTCACCAATACCAGGGGTAAACATTGTAATAAAGGGAACGACTACGGGGACGGTTTCGGGAATGGATGGCACCTATTCAATCAATGTAAATGAAGGTGAAACATTGGTTTTTTCATTTGTAGGATTTATGTCCAAAGAAGTTCTTGTTGGACAAGAAACTACAATAAATGTTTCCCTGGAAACAGATGCAATTGGATTAGAGGAGGTTATTGCAGTTGGCTATTCATCTAAAAAGAAGACCGAAATTTCAAGTGCAGTTGTAAATGTTTCGAGTGAGAAACTACAAACTTCCACAAGCCATGATGTAGGGACCATGCTACAGGGTAAAGTTGCTGGTTTGCAGGTAATGTCAGATCAGCAAAGTGTTGGTGGTGCTCCTCAGATCCGAGTTAGGGGTTCCGGTTCTATTTCTGCAAGCAGCTCGCCGCTATGGGTTGTTGATGGAATTATCGGTGGTTCATTCGACCCACAGGATGTTGCCGATATCACTGTGCTGAAAGATGCAGGTGCTACAGGTTTGTATGGTTCCAGGGCAGCCGGAGGTGTCATAGTTGTAACTACAAAGAGAGGTAAAGCTGGAGATACAAAAGTTCGTATTTCATCTACTACCGGAATCGTAAAACCAAATTGGGGAAATCTGGAATTTATGGATGGCCCTGAATTCTATGATCTAATTAACCGTGGATTTATTCTTGGGGGAAAAACCGAAAGTGAATTTCTCGCATTATTCCCGGCAGAAGTTAGAAATACAAATTACGATTGGATGGGATTTATGTATGATCAGGGATTTGTTACAACAAATAATATTTCCATATCTGGAGGTAATGAAAAAACAACATTCTATTTGAGTGGTAACTACAATCACGAAGATGGAATTTTGAGAAGCGATGTTTACGACCGGGGGAGTGCTACTTTAAATTTGTCTCACAAGTTGTCAGAAAAACTTTCAATTCAGTTAAATACCTTTTCTTCATTTGTTAAAAATCAAAATACAACATCGTTCACAGTATTTAATGTACCATTCGATACACCTTATGATGAGGATGGCAATGTTAGACCACAGGATTGGGTAAGAAATAATTACTATACCCAGGAAAGGATAAACTTTGCTTTACCCGAAGAGCTTGGTAGTTATAATGAGCGAGGAACTTTAACACTTAATCCATCGTTAAAACTTGATTACAATCCTACGGATTGGATGTCGGTTTCTGCTTCAACCAGGATTAATTATACGTCTTCAGTACTGGAACGTTATGATGCAGACGGTGCACAATCAACTGATATTGGAGGAGAGGTTCGAAATAATTTGACGCGTAATAGTGATATTTTAACTAATGCTATTTTACGTTTATACAAATCGTATGGTGAACATGCATTGTCGGGAATAATTGGTGGAGAGTTTAATGAAATTACCCATAAATATTTTGAAGCACATGGTGCAGGATATTCTGGAGAATCAACAATCCTTGACGTTGCTGCTGTTCCTCAGTCAGTATCAGGAAACAACAGAACTACAACTTATAATTCATTCTTCTCGCAAGTTGACTATAACTATCAATCGAAGTATTTTTTCACTGGTTCTTACCGTGTTGATGGATCGTCTCGTTTTGGCGCTAACAACCGTTATGGTCAGTTCTGGTCGGTTGCAGGTAGCTGGATGTTAAGCAACGAAGATTTTATTAAGGATCTGGGACTATTTAATTCTTTAAAGCTTCGCTCAAGCTACGGTTTAACGGGTAACGCAAGCCTTGATGACTATGTACATTTAAACACATTTACACTGGATGCTTCATACATGGGTGAAAACGCTTTATCTGCGCTATCTATAGGAAATCCTGATTTAACATGGGAAGTTGCACGTACTTTCAACTTGGGGGTAGATGCTTCTTTTTTAGATAACAGAATAAGTATGACTTTCGACTATTACTATTCGAAAAATTCAGATTTATTGTTCCGTGTGCCTTTGCCTGCTGAGTTTGGCTATTCTGAACAATGGCGTAATATTGGCCGTTTAGACAATTGGGGGTATGAGTTGGCTCTGGATATTGCTGCGATTAAAACATCGGATTTTAACTGGAATGTAAACTTACAAATCGGTTATAGCCAGGATGAAGTAAAAGAACTACCGGGCGAAGCAATGGATGCTGATGGAGATGGACTATTAGATAATAGTATTGTATATCTTGGTTCCGACTTATTTTCAAATAAAATTTTGCAGGTAGGTGGTAATCGTAGTACATTTTATGCTGCAGAATGGTACGGAGCTGATCCACAGACGGGCGGTGCGCGCTGGGTTTCGGGATACAACAGTGATGGTTCGCCGGTTTTGACTGATAATAGAGAAGAAGCATTATGGTTAACAGCCAAAGGTATGCCTGATTTTATGGGGGGATTTACCAACGTATTTGAATACAAAGGGCTAAGTCTTGAAACGGTATTTTCTTATGCTTTTGGTGATTTTACAATAATTCGTGATAACGCATATGATAATGATGGACAGTATTTATTTCGCCCGGAAATGATTGTTTACGGACAAGAGGACAGGTGGGAGCAACCTGGTGACGTCTCATCAAGAACCCCATGGGTTTATCAGGGAGATTTAAGAAGTTCTCAATATTCATCTAAATATTGGGAAAATGGAAATTATCTGAAACTAGCTTCTCTTTCGTTGGGATATTCATTCAATAAAAATGTTACACAACGTTTAGGACTTGGGGCATTGAAAGTTTTTGCCCGAGGAGAGAATTTAAAAGTGTGGCATAAATCAAGTGGTATTTCGCCTGAATTAACAGGTTTTGATGCTGATGCGCCTACACGTAACTCTAGGCCTTTGCCATCAAAAGTTGTATTTGGAATAGATTTAACGCTTTAAAAATTTATCCTACATTATAATTCATACTGTGTTGAATTATAATGATAAGAGTAATTTTATAAATAGTAAATATTGAAAAAATGAAAAAAATAAATTATATATATTTAATATTCTTGCTGCCATTATTATTCAGCTGCGAGCTGGAACAACTACCCAGCGATTCAGTTTCGTCTATTCAGGCATTTAGTTCTGCAAAAGGAATTGAACAAGCTACTGTAGGGCAATACGATACGTTCAAAAAGAATATCGTGATACGCGGTAAAAGCAGTTGGCAATACAATATGCCACGTGTAATTGATATGGTTAATCTTCAGGGTGATGATATTTACATTACTAACTCGTACAACGACTTAACCAGTTTTAATCAGTATAATCCGGAATCAAGATTGCTTGACGGTGGTTTTAATCTGGCTAATTGGGCCGCGCATTATAAAAATATTGCCGTTTGTAATAAAATTATTTCAGAGGTTGATGCGACGGATGTAGAACTAAAAGGTTTGGTTGGTGAGAATTATTATCTAAGAGCACTTTGGTATTTGTCGCTTACACGTACTTACGGACGACCATATACGCACGGAACAGATCACTTATCAGTTCCGCTTAGGTTAGATCCAGAGGCGGATGTGCAGGAAAGAGCAACTGTAGGAGAAGTTTATGCACAAATTATTTCTGATTTGGAAATGGCAGCAGATTTATTACCCGAGGCAACAATTCGAACCAGACCTTCGAAAGAAGCTGCCTGGGCATTATTGTCGCGTGTATATGTTTGGATGACAGATCCATCTGATGCTTCAACCGCTAATTATGCCGATTTAGCCATCACCAATGCAGATAAGGTATTAAATTCAGGAAAATTTGCACTTACTTCAACTGGTTCTTATTTTGGTTCTTCTGAAATCCGCCCCAAAAATATGCCCGTTGGAACACCTGTTAATCATTATTTCTCGAGAGCAAAAGAGGAGAACGAAACCGTCTTTGCCTTAGGAGTTCTTGCCTCTGATGCGGGAATAATTGCACGTGGAAAAATGTTTATGCAAACATATGAAGGATTAGGTTTTGGTCAGTATTGCGCATCAGAGTATTATCGTGACATTTTAGCTTCGGATAACAATGATCTTAGAACAAATTTTGTGGAACCCAGGTATCAGTTAGATGAAAACGGAAATGTAAAAGTTGATGAGAATGGTAATGACATGATATTTAATCATAAAGGTTACGTACAGTATAACATTAATAAATTCTCATATATGGGAGGTGATCCATTTTTGGCTGATATCGTTTATCAACGTTCTGCAGAGGTTTATCTAAATAGAGCAGAAGCATATGCAAAAAAAGCATTATTTGGGGATGGCGCTGCTGTTCAAAAAGCACTCGACGATGTTAATACTATTCGTTCAAGAGCACATGCAGATACGTATAGTTCAATTGCTGATTTTAGTGCCATTTATCCATCCAATCCAGGGAACCCCGTAGCTGATGGAGAAACGCCAAATGATGCAGATATTCTGGATGTTGTACTAACCGAACGGTTCCTGGAGCTGGCGTGGGAGTTCAACCGTTCAGAAGATGTATTTAGAAATAAAAGAAATCTGTACCGGAACTATTTAGGGCCACACCTTATTAAAGGAATTGTTAATTGGGAAAGTAACAGGATTATAGCTCCCATTCCGTTAGATGAAATGAATGCAAATCCATTGTTAGTTCAAAATCCGAATTAGAAATAGCTATTTCTAAAGGCAGTGAGGCCGTTTCAAATATTCATTTTGAAATGGCCTTTTTTTTAGAATTTAGTGCTTTTTTATTCATAACTGTATACTTGTACTGCAAATCAATAATCTTGGACAATTGAGCAATACGATTTCAATTGAAAAAATTTCTTTTGAATGATATTAAACCAATAATAATCACAATGAAGTTAATTTCAATTATATTTTTTTTATTGTTATTTGTAACCCAGCTTTGCGCAAAAGAATCTTTGCTCGAAGTATACCCGGCACCCAACGGCATTAAAGAGTCACTTAACTTTTCGGTTGATGTAATCCTAAATGGAATTTCAAAAAATTCATTCGTTTATTACAGCACTCCGCTGGATAACGACGCGGATAATGCAAAAGATATTCAAAACCAGGTAGTGCGCGGAATCAATTCAAACCCTGTACTAAATGATTTTTACACAGGAGGAGAGGAATTACCAATGGATACAGAGCAATCTTGCTCGTACACCTGTTTTTCGTTTTCAGGTAAAGTTGAAGTTAAAATTACAGGAAACGAATCAATCAGTTCTTTTAAAATACTTCCTTCCTCCGCAGGTATTGAAGGCAAGGTTGAAAAGGGTGTATTATCTTTTTCACTTGAGCAGCCGCAGAAATTGGGGATTGTTTTAAACGGCGATTACCTGAATCCCTTATTCTTGTTTGCCGATGCTCCTGAAGTGGGGGTACCGGATAAGGATGCCGAAGGAACATTAGTAATTCGCGAAGGCGACGATTGTGACGCATTAAAGCAGGCCGTAAAGGAGGCTTCTGTAGTGTGGTTCGAGCCGGGAGTCCATAATATTGGCGTGGCTTTCCAGGTTTATGAAGGACAAACAATCTATCTTGAAGGGGGATCATATCTTTTGGGAACCTTTCATGGTTATATGGCTCCAAATGTAACCATCAAAGGGCGTGGTATCCTGGCCGGAAATGCTATTTCACGAAAAGCCGTTTTAGCATTAAAACGTGAGACTGGCTTTACCAAACGAATTGTTGAACGAATGCGCTATCATGCAATAAACATGTTATGCACACAAAACGATTCCAGTTGGAATGCATTTGCTGATTATCCGGGAAAAGGTTGCGATAATCTGGTAATCGAAGGAATTACCATTGCCAGCCCACGTCAGTTTTTCATTCGGGCAACCGGAGTGCCAATGACAATATTTAATGTGAAAATGGTAGGCTCGTGGCCCTACAATACCGATGGCTTTTCTGGAATAGGACAGGCGAATACTACCGTTTTCGATTGTTTCTTTCACTGCAATGATGATGCGATTTATGTAGCCCCAAATAATTGTCACGTTCATCATTGTAATTTCTGGCAGGGAAACAACGGTTGTGTATTTCAGTTTGCCTGGGGAAGTGCCCCCTATACTCAGGGTGGAGGATTTATTCACGATTGCAACATCTTACATGTTGGTCATGTGGAAGAGGCAAATAATCGTATGGTTTTTGGCTCTCGAAAAAGAGGACCGGGTGATATCGAAAATGTTCATTTTAAAAACATCAATATTGAAGGACCGGTGTGGAGTTTAATTCGTCTGGAAACAAACGGTGGCGGCGAATTGGGTTCTTTTCGGAATATCACTTTTGAAAATATAAAAGTAACAGGACCCGTGTTGCATAAAAGTACTGTTATTTCCAGCAAAGGCAAAAACGATGATGAATCATCGACTTCGTGGATTGAAAATATCACGCTAAAAAACATAAAAATAAACAACGAAAATATAAACTATGATGATTTTATTATAGGTGATTTTCAGGTTAAAAATATATCAGTTAAATAATTAGCTATAAAACCACTAACTAAAAGATATTCTATGAAACTCATTGCAATTTGGATTCTCATCAGTTTAATCTGTTTAGGTGCAGTATCGTGCAAAAAAGCAGATGAGGGATTAAAGCCGAATGTAATTATAATCTTCACTGATGACCAGGGATACCAAGACTTAGGTTGTTTTGGGTCTCCAAATATTAAAACACCAAATTTGGATCAAATGGCAAACGAAGGTACCCGTTTTACTAACTTTTATGTAACGGCTTCAGTTTGTTGCCCGTCCCGGGCATCTATTTTAACAGGCAGATACTCGGTACGTAATGGAATTGGAGGCGTTCTACTCCCCGGAGCGAAAGGTATGCGCTCTTCAGAAATTACAATTGCCGAATTTTTAAAACAAGCAGGGTACAAAACAGCCTGTTTTGGCAAATGGCATCTTGGCGATCAGGAACAAAGTCTGCCTACGGCACAAGGTTTTGATGAATACTATGGATTGCCATATAGCAATGACATGCATCTTGGTGCCGCCCAGGTATTTTCTCCGGATGCTGTATTTACGAACGGATATACACTGGAAAAGGCAAAAAAGGATATCGCGTTCAATGCTTCTCATACACGGCAAGAGATAGAGGAGCAAGGTCTGAGAAATCTGGTGCCATTACTCGATGGTACCAAAATTGTTGAATATCCAGCAAATCAGGGAACGCTAACCAAAAGGTATTTTGAGAGAACAATAAATTTCATTAACAAAGCTGGTAAAGAACCGTTTTTTGTATACTTGACCCCTAACATGCCACACATACCTTTGTTTGCATCAACCGAATTTGAAGGAACCAGTGAGCGTGGCTTATATGGCGATGTTGTTGAAGAAATTGACTGGAATGTGGGTAAATTAATGTCTTTTCTGAAAGAAAATGATTTAGATAAAAATACGATGGTGTTTTTTACTTCAGACAATGGACCATGGCTGGGATATGGCGATATGGCCGGGAGTGCGGACCCGCTTCGGGGAGGTAAGTTTACCAACTACGAGGGAGGAGTTAGAGTACCATGTGTAATGCGGTGGCCCGGGATATGGGAAGAAGGAAAAACAAGTGATGCGATAATTTCAACGCTTGATTTTTTACCAACTATAGCTCATTATGCAGGAGTTGAAATTCCCGAAAATTTAATTGACGGAAAAGATATCTCGAGGCATTTGGAGAATACCAACATGGATTTATCACAAGAGATTATATACTATACAAAAGGAACTGAGATTGTTGGAGTGCGAAAAGGAGAATGGAAATATTTGCCTCACAGCGGAGCTAGAAATATTACAAAAGATAGCGAACCAGAACTGTTTAATCTGAAAAACGATATTGAGGAGACAAGAAATGTATATGATGTGTATCCGGAGATTGTGGATACATTATCAGAACTTATAATAAACTATAACCAATCTGTTAGAAATTAATTTGAATATGAGTAATTGGATAAGAATGATTGAGCAATTTGTATTTGCAGCATTAATTTTATTTGGTTTGGAAGCACAAGCCCAAAAACCAAAAGTGTGGATTTATACGGATATGACAGACAATACCCTGCCCGGAAAGAACCATATGGGAACAATAAACGATCCCGACGATATTTCGGCAATGGCAGGTTACCTGTTAATGGCGAATATGTTTGATACCAAGGGAATTGTGGTTGCCAGTACACATCGGAAAGAACACAAAACAACGCCACATCAGGGCGATTGGGCCAACCGCTTTTGGGGCGAAGCTTATCAGAAAGATGTTAAAAACCTGAATAAAGTAATTGGCGGCTATCCTGAAAAGGTTGATTTTGTGCAATCGTGTATAAAAGAATCAGCAGAACGTTATAATCCAGAATATGAATATGTGTCCTTAGCCAACTATGCAACTGTTAAATCTTTGTTTGATTTAGCAAATAATGAAGAAGGAATAATTAATGTTTTGTGTTGGGGATCACTCACTGAACCGGCAATTTTGGTGAACCACTGCATCTCTGCGGGGCGAAAGGATATCCTTGAGAAACTTCGCTTTATTGCACACTGGACAAATTCTCCCTGGCATCAGGGATCTCCTGAGCATCCCGAAGATGTTGCCAATTGCCGCGAAGATGCAGATGCTTGTGCATATCTGAAGTTGGTTGCCCTAAATGGTTACATAAAATATTACGAATGTGGTGCCATTGGCCAGCATGGAATTGTCAGCGGAAGCCCCAAAGGAGATGAATATTATAAGCAGTTTGCAGGAAGTGCTCTTGGGCAGAAATTCATTCAGGGAAAATTTGTGCAAAATTCAGTCGATCATTCCGACGCAGCAACCTACTGGGTTTTACTGAGAAATTGGGGCGTAGGACTTAACGATATTAAAAGCAATGGTACCAATTTCCCTGATGTGGAAAAGACCAACGAAGAGAAATTCAAACAATGGTCGGAGCGTATACACAATGAATTATTGCGTCGCTCATTGGTTGCATCCGGAAACTGAAAAATAAAGTTATTAAGAGAAGCATGAACAAAAAGATTTTAATATTGGCAGTTGGGATTGTACTGACATTTTCGGTGTATGGCCAAAAAGCAAATAAAAATACCAAACCCTATCCTTATAGTAATCCAATAATTAAACACATGTATACTGCCGATGCAGCACCGCATGTTATGCCTGACGGACGAGTATGGATGGTTACATCGGTAGATAGTGACAATGGAGGAGGTTATTCAACCATGCATTGTTATCACACTTTTTCATCGGCCGATATGGTAAACTGGATAGATCATGGCGAAGTCCTAAATGTCTGGGATGTTCTTGGCGCAAAAGAAGAACCAGAAGGTGAAGACTGGGCACTTTGGGCACCTGATATGGCTTATTACGAAGGTAAATATTACTTGTATTTTCCGGTTCGTATTGTACACACAGAAAATGGCTATGAAGAAGGTAAAAGAAAAGTTACTTCCTACATTGCAGTGGCGGTAAGTAATTCTCCCGATCAAAAATTTAAAGTAATCAATCCGAAAATAGAAGGGACACGTGGAATAGATCCCGCAGTTTTTATTGATGACGATGGTGAAAAGTATCTGTATTATGGTAGTCACTGGGGAGCTAAACTGGCTGATAATATGAAGGAATTAGCATCTGATCCGGTAATGATGGATGTAGATGACGATCATTTTATGGAAGCAATCTGGATGAATAAACGGGATGGAAAGTATTACGTCTCGTACCATGCGCACTACGGGAAACCGGTCGACCCCGAAAATCCCGACGATCCTAATCGGTTAAAATCATTGCTGGATTACGGGATCAGTGATAACCCTCTTGGCCCTTTTAATCACATGGGAACCATGAATTATGAACTGGGTGTAAATGTAAAAGATGGCCCAAGATATCCTGGCAGAGACTATGTGCCATGGCGGTTGACCCAAAGTAATCATGGTGGAATTGTTGAATTTCACGGCAAAGAATATTTGTTTTACCATACTTCTGCACTTTCTTCCTGGCGGCAGGACGAGTTTAAGGCAGAAGGGACCTGGACCCAGCGTTCGGTGTGTGTGGATGAGCTAAAGTACAAACAGGATGGAACACTTATTCCGGTGCAACAAACCATAGAGAGTGTTGATAAGGTAAAAGTTAACCAACCATACGAGATTGTATTGGAAAATGAATCCGTGAAGCTAAACACTGATGAGTCAATATCGTATCGTGATATTGATTTGGGCACCGGGTATTATTATTTTGGTTTGAAAGCGCAAGATGTAAAGCAGCCTTACAATGTCGAGATCAGATTGGATAGTACAGAGGGAAAACTGATAGGAACTGTCGTTGTCACAGAAAACGGAACTGCCGAAACATTTCTTCGCAATGCCAACGGTGTGCATGATGTTTACCTGATCGTAAATGATAATACGAAAAATGAAATAATATTCAATGCTCCGCGATTTTTTGCCGGATCACCCAAAAAAGTAAAACAATGACAAGGACGAATATTTTTATCTTAATCATCTGTTTTGTGCAGATCGGGTACAATGGTTTTGCGCAAAAAGAGGAACAACCGAACATCATCTTTATACTCGCCGACGACATGAGTTATCGCGATTTAAGTTGTTACGGGCAACAACGATATCAAACACCAAATATTGATGCAATGGCAGCAAGCGGAATCAGGTTTACCCAGGCTTATGCTGCTGCTCCTGAATGTGCGCCTTCACGTTGTAGTTTATTAACAGGCAAGCATACCGGACATTCTTCCGTTAGAACAAATTCGAGTGCTCGGGGTCAGGATAATTTGCTTGATGAAGATATTACTATCGCAGAAGTTTTAAAGGGAGTTGGTTATAATACTGCATTTACTGGTAAATGGGGGGTAGGGCTTCCGGGTACTGAAGGAGTCCCATACAAACAAGGATTCGACTATGCTTTTGGATTTTACGATCAAACCAGAGCGCATACCTATATTCCATACTACCTAAGAGAAAACGACAAAAAAGTTGAATATCCTGAAAATATGGGATTCGAAATGGCTCGTCGTTACGATTACAAAGACAATAAAGCCCAAAATACCTACGACGGAAATGGAAAACTTTATATTGAAGAATTAAAAGATCCCACGGGATTTACCTATTCCGAAAATGAGATTCAAAAAGCGGCATTTAGTTTCTTAAATAAGAATTTGCCAGAGAAAACAGGGAAACCTTTTTTCCTTTATTATGCTACGCAGTTGCCACATGGCCCGGTAATTACAGATGACCTGGGCGAGATGAAAAATTACCCCGAAGTGAATCAGCTTTCACGAGAATGGGGAGCGATGGTTATTAAACTGGACAATTTTGTGGGCGAGCTCATTTCATACTTAAAGGAAACAGGAGAGTTTGACAATACCATTATCTTTTTTGCCTCTGACAACGGGTACTCGATGTGTGGATATACCGAGCGGGGCAATGGACCTGATTGGCCCGATGATCCTTGGTTAAAAAACAAAGGCCCTTTTACTGGTGGAAAATTTTCGGTATTGGAAGGTGGCTGCCGTGTGCCGTTCTTTGTGAGCTCGCCTGAAAAATTTAATCCTGCAGTAATTAGTGAGCCTGTGTGGTTACCCGATTTTTTCCCTACTGCTTGCGAACTGGCAGGTGTGAATTCTGAAAAACTTAAATTGGATGGCGTAAGTCTTCTACCAGCATTAGAAGGTGATTTGGACGAATTTGAAGGCCACGATTTTCTCTATTTTTCAAAAGGAAGAGAACAGGCTGTGCGAATGGGCCCATGGAAAGCGTATCGCAAAAATCCCAACAGTAAAACGGAACTGTACCTAGTCGAAGAAGACACTTACACCGAAAGAAACCTGGCTATTCTTTATCCGGAAAAGGTTAAGGAGGCGGAAGAAATAATGAAACGCGAACACGAACCACACGAATGGTATTGGAATCCTTGGGAGACAGCAACAGAGTACAATGCAAAAAAACAAAAGGCAATAGAAACAGGGAATGTACTTCCGGCTTTCCGGCCAAACGGAATGGAAAAATTACCCTGGGAAAAATAGATATTTATGAATGAAAATTTAAAATATGTGTCTATACATTTAATTGTACTGTTGGTTAACGCACTAACAGTATCTTCTGTCTTCTCCCAAAACCATGAGCGAGATGGTTATGCGCGTTTGTTTAATGGAAAAGACCTTCACAACTGGGATATACTAATTGATGAGAAAGGAAGTGACCGTAACCTTTTTGTTGTTGAGAATGAAACCATACATGTGTATGCAAATAAGGTTGACAAAGAACTTCATTCGTTTGGTGGAATTGTAACAAAAAAGGAATACAACAACTACATTTTAACGCTGGAGTATAAATGGGGCACTAAAAAGTTCGAACCACGTTACGATTTTGTCAGGGATGCCGGGATAATCTTTCATATGCACGGCGAAGAAAAAATCTGGCCCAATGGGGTAGAATGTCAGATTCAGGAAGGAGACACAGGTGACTTGTGGGCAATTGGAACTCGCGTTTCATCTACGGTTCAAAATGTTATCAGAAATTACAGTGAAAAAGGCGATACAATAACCCGTGGGAACCTGGAACAACGTTTTCAGCGTTTTCATCGGGCTTATTGTTGGGAAAAACCCGGCTGGAATAAAATTGAAATTACAGTTAAAGAAGACCAGGCACTTTATAAAATAAATGGCAAAGTAGTAAACAAAGCCATAGATATGAGATATTGGGATGAAGAAGAAGATTGTTGGCAACCTTTAAAAAAAGGCAAAATCCTACTTCAGGCCGAAGGTGCTGAAATTTACTACAGAAATGTATTTATCAAGGAATTGAAAGATATTAAGTAAGAATTAGAATTTAATCAGGATGAAGATATTTTTAACAATAACTGTTGTAGTTCTTTTATTCTCAGGATTAAAAGCCCAGACAGTAGCTGAACTGCAAAAATACTACTCCGGCAAAACCAACTGGGATGCCCGGTCCGCAACATTGACATTCGAAACATCCGGGAAACTGGTTTTCGATAGGCAAGATACCTGTTTTAACTACTTCTGGAATGTGCCTCCTGAAGTGAAAAATATTGTCATCAAAAAAAACACAAAAGTTATAGCCGGTTTTCATACTTACGCCGACTGCACAATCGAGGGGAAAGACCGAAAAACATCAATAATTTACGGAACATCTGAGCAAAGCTGGGCCAATGACCGCAAAATTGTTGCCTGGAAATACAGCCATATTCTAAATCATGGTGGAGTCCTTCGAATGAACAACCTTTCGATGATTAATCCCTATTCATTTTTTGTCCGAAGTTTCGATCAACTGGCACACATTAAAAATTGTGATTTTATCGATTACCGTGGGGGGCATCACAACCATAGCGATGGATTTGCAGGTGGCGATGGCTCAACTGTTGATAACTGCTATTTCGCTACCGGCGACGATGCCATAAAACTTTATTCCGATATGACGGTAACCAATACAACGATTGAAATGGTAACGAATTGTGTCCCCATTCAACTGGGCTGGGGTAACTATTCTGATGGTGCCGTTGGAACGTTTAAAAACCTTACAATTATTGGCGATGCAGGAAGAAACAATTCCGATATGGCAGTTATTTCGGGTAGAAAGGGAAAATACGAAGTAACGGTAAATATCGATGGTTGTAATATAAAGAATCCAAACGCGGTGCTGGTAAGTTTATGGGATGAAACCATGACATTAAATGGTGAAATAAAAAATGCCAATATTGATGTGCGTGGCTATTCTGACCGTCGTACTGCCGGAACCGATAATCTTGTGGTTTGTGGCAGCCAGGATAAAAAATCAAAATATAACTGTAAGTAATTAATATATAAAGAACCAGAGGCTCACAGCTAAGCGTTTCAAAAATTATAATCATGAAAAATATTACATTTTTAATACTCCTTTTTTTTATTGGAAATGCAGTCAATGCACAACCAGAAACCTATCATAATCCAATCCTCCCGGGGTATCATCCCGATCCCACGATTTGCCGTGTGGATGACGACTACTACCTGGTAAACTCAAGCTTTGAATGGTATCCGGGATTACCGATTTACCATAGTAAGGACTTGATAAACTGGGAACTAATCGGTTATGGAATGCATCGGCCAGAACAAGTTGAGTTACCCGTTGGACTTGGTGATTCGCGCGGCGTTTATGCACCAACCATCCGTTATCACGAGGGTGTTTTTTACATCATAAATACCTGCGTACAATGCAAAGGTAATTTTTACATAACGGCTACCAATCCTGCCGGACCGTGGTCTGACCCAGTTTGGCTGGGCTCGCGAGGCATCGACCCCGACTTGTTTTGGGACGACGACGGAACCTGTTACTATACCGGTCATGCTAACATTACTGGTGTAAACGACTGGCCACAAAAAAATGGTGCCTGGATGCAGGAGTTGGATTTGGAACAGAAAAAGCTGGTAGGGCCACAAAAACAACTCACCCATGGTCATGCAAAAAATGCGCGTTGGACAGAAGGACCACATATGTATAAAATTGGCGGAAAATACATGCTAATGGTCGCGGAAGGAGGTACCGGATTTCACCATGCAACAACTGTTCACCATTCCGATAGCATTTGGGGACCATATATTCCAAACCATTCAAATCCGGTTTTAACGCATCGTCACTTGGGAGAAGATTACCCAATTCATTCGGTCGGTCATACTGATTTGGTACAAACACAAAATGGCGAATGGTGGGCTGTAATGCTTGGTAAAAGAAAGGTTGAAGGAAGTACACTGCTGGCTCGGGAATCTTTTTTAACGCCAGTTGAGTTTCAGGAGCAGGAAGGCGTGTTAACTCCGGTGTTTAATCCCGGAGTTGGCAAATTGCTGGAAGAACAGAGACGTCCGAATCTTCCCTGGACTCCGGTTGAAAAACCATCAGAAACTGACAATTTTGAAAAAAATGAACTGGAGTTGTATTGGAACTTCTTGCGCACGCCTTACGAAAAATGGTACGAAATAGAAGATGGCAAACTAAACATACAACTCCGCCCGGAAGTAGCTGATAGTTTGGTGAATCCATCCTTGATTGCTCAGAGAATAGAAGATCACATATGGGAGGCAACAACCAAGTTATTCTTTAAAACCAAAAAGGAAAACGAAAAGGCGGGATTGATTATTTACCGGAACAGTTTAAACCATTTTCAGCTTTTAAAAGAAAAAGAGGAGGTGGTGCTGATTAAAACAAAGCAAGGAGTTAAGACTGAAATTGCCCGAACAAGCTTCAGCGAAGACGAATGTGTTCTGAAGGTAAAAGCCGATAAAACCAAAGTTGAATTTAGTTTTGGAAAGTCGGAAGAGAATCTGAGAAGTATTGGCGGACAGGAGGAACTGACTCTGATTTCGGACGAAGTTGCCGGTGGCTTTAATGGTCCTTATGTGGGGATGTATGCCACATCGAATGAAGAAAAAAGCAAGGCCACTGCTGCCTTCGATTGGTTTGAATATAAAGGACTATAAAGGAATCGGGTGAAACAAATAATAACATTATTATTTCTGAGTTTGAGCGTATTTGGTAAGGCACAACCTGAATTCTTTGAAAATCCAATTTTATCAGGTTTTTATCCCGATCCATCAATTTGCAGGGTGGAAGACGATTATTACCTTGTTAACTCATCGTTTGAATGGTGGCCGGGAATTCCGGTTTGGCACAGTCGCGATTTGGTAAACTGGGAACAAATTGGTCATGCAATTCACCGGAAAGGGCAAATTTGCAGCAATCCTAACATTTGGGCTCCAACCATTAGATATTACCAGGGGAAGTTTTATGTAATTTGTACTGAACGACCAGGGGCCGTGTTTTTTGTGACAGCAGATAATCCTGCCGGGCCATGGTCGGATGCAGTATATTTCGATATTAGTAAAAATGAAGTTTCACCCATTGATCCCTCCTTGTTTTGGGATGATGACGGAACATGTTGGCTGGCTTCCAACGACCGCCAAAAATCAGGAACAATTAAACATTGGGTTTGGATACAGAAAGTTGACCTTAATCCGGTTCAACGAAACGGTAGGATGGAGGCTTCGTTTATTGGCGAACGAAAGTATATTACTGATGGCTCTGGCGTTGGTGCGGATAACTATGCAGAAGGTCCCCATTTGTATAAGGTGGATGGTTTTTACTATTTGATGATCGCCGAAGGAGGAACCTGGGATAATCATGCTGTATCATTTCTTCGAACTGATGACCTTGAAAAACCTGCTGACGAATGGGACTATTGTCCGTATAATCCCGTTTTAACTCACCGGGATAAAGAATCGGCTATTAGTGCAACGGGCCATGCCGATATGGTGGAAACTCAAAATGGCGAATGGTGGATGGTACACCTTGGTGTTCGGAAACAAGATGGCAAACATAAATTGGGGCGCGAAACTTTTTTAGTGCCGCTTGAGTGGAAAACTGATTCGCTTGGGCGTAGATGGCCAGTAGCCAATCCGAACAAAGGTAACCAGACTTTGATGGCAGACCGGAGACCAAAACTTGATTGGGCTCCTGCGGAACAGCAAGGGAATATTGATGAATTTGAAAACGAAGAATTAGGACTTCAGTACAACTTTTATAATGAACCCGATGATTTTGATTGGTATAAAATTGAAAATGAGAGGTTACACATAAAACCTTTGGCAGCCAGAGCAACCGACAATGGCCATTGCGCTTTTATTGCGCGTCGTCAGCAGCACCACAATTTTAATGTGGAAACCGAAATTCTTTTTCAGCCGGAAACGGAAGCTGAAGTAGCCGGATTAATGGCCGGTATAAAAAACACCAATCATATGCGGGTAGAAATCTCGAAATCGGGAGGCAAAGCCCAGGCAACGCTTTATCTCATGAACGGCGAAAATGAAACAGAAGTGGCGCGAGAAAATATTCCGGAAACAACAAATTATTTTTTGCGTTTGGAAGCCCGCGGATGGGATTTTCAGTTTTTAGTTGGGGCTAAAAAAAGTGAATGGATAAAACTTGGAAACAAACAGGATGCCCGGATTATGAGCTCAGATATAGCTAAGGGATTCACGGGAAGTTATGTGGGAATGTATACCTCTTCTAATGGAACTCCATCGGATAACTGGTGTCAGTTTGTATTTTTTATGTACGAACCAGTGGGCGTATCCGTTGATGATTAGATCTGCTAAAAAAAACAGTTATGGGAAAAATTTTGCTGATGCTTTCTTTGTTTACCCTGTCATTTTCCTCATATTGTCAGGTTAAAATTGTTCGGGGACAAGTTACTGCTCATGAGGAAATTCCACTGGTTGGGGCTGCGATATATGTAAAAAGCACCAACAAAGTCTATAAAACCGATAGCCTTGGACATTACCGCATTCAATGTTCTATAAAAGATAAAATAACAGTTAGTGCAAACGGCTTTATCAAAGAAGAAATCAAAATTCGAAAGAAATCAAAATATGTTTTGGTAAACCTGAAACTAAAAAGTGGAGAAGAAAACAAAGACCTTGCGATGGGGTATGTAAATGTTGCCGACAAGGATAAATTGTATGCCATAAAAGCCATTGATGATGACGAGATGGACTATTCATCGTTTCGAAATATCCACGAGGTATTAACGGGTAATTTCCCCGGATTACAGATACAAAATGGAGAAATCGTTATTAGAAATACGGCCTCGTTCACAGGCGATAATGCAGCTTTAATAATAATAGACGGTAGAGAATCGACAATGAACTCCTTGGAAAACATAGCCACTTCCGATATTAAAAATATTAGTGTAATGAAAGATGCTTCAGCATCGATGTATGGCTCACGTGGAGCTAATGGTGTTGTTATTGTTAGTACAAAACGAGGGGATAAATAAACCAACTAAAATGAAAAGAAATCTAATATTCTTAATTCTAATTATTCCTGCATTCTTAAACGCCCAGGAATATTCACAATCGAAAAAAGACATTAAAAAATCTATTGAAGCCCATGATAAAGCCGTTCATATTTTCCACGATTGGATGCGCGATCCTTTTATAACATTAGCACCAGATGGAACCTATTTGCTTACTGCAACTCAGCACGGTGAAACAATTGATGGACGACCATGTACAAATTGGGCAGCTCCTTTGTACAAAAGTAAGAATTTGGCGGATTGGGAATTTGCCGGCTATTACTACGATATATCTAAAGATGCTGCAAATTACAAAGATTATCTGGCACGCTGGGGAGAGCGCAAAAAGAGAATTAAAAAAGAGGAGCCCTTAAAACTTTGGGCGCCCGAGATTCATTTTATTAACGGTAATTGGCATGTTTTACACACCTCAAATTCGGGTTTAGGAAACTTTGCAACAACAAAAGGTGAAAAACTAGAATCACCGTACAAAGCCTGGAATGAAAAATTTCACCGCCAGCACGACCCAAGCCTTTTTCAAGATGATGACGGGAGCGTTTACCTGGTCTCGCGTGCAGCACAAATTCAGAAATTAAATAAGGACTTGACAGGCTTTGATGGTGAACCCATTAAGATTGGTCCATCAAACAGAAAGATTGGGCACGAGGGAGCTTATATTTTAAAAATTGGCGAGAAATATGTTTTGTTTGGAACAGCCTGGAGTACCGATAAAATGCGCCACGGAACGTATAACCTATATTATTGCACAGCCGATAAAGTTGATGGCCCTTACGGCGAACGAAAATTTGCAGGTCGTTTTCTCGGGCATGGAACACCTTTTAAAGATAAACAAGGCCGCTGGTGGTGTACCGCTTTTTACAATGCCAACAAGCCAACGCTCAATCCATACGAAGCACCAAAAATGGATTTAAGCGATACGGCATACACCATAAATAAACAAGGCTTGACCATAGTGCCACTTGAAGTAAATATAGTTGATGGTGATGTGGTGATTCGTGCTAAAGATGAACACTATCGTTATCCTGGTGAGGAAGAGGTGCAGAAGTTTTAAACGACATTCCAGAAAAAATAACTCTAATTCCAGAAGGGAAGAATGTACTTTTTGTTTTTTGTGCAAACTAAAACTGATAAAATGAAACAAACTATTCTTTTCCTTTCATTCTTAATCCCATTATTCGCTTGTTCGCAAGAAGTTATTGAACCTACTGGTGTTGAACCCAAAATCGAACTCGGTTCTAACTTCAATCATAATCCTGAAATTATTGATTTTTACTACCTTGAAAAAGCGCAGGTAGATTGGATCAGAACTACACCTTACATTTTTGAATACATTTTTGGAGAACGTGAAATAGTAAGCGATCCCGGACTACAAAACATAATTATAGCTGGTGAAAAAGGGTATAAGGTTGCATTTGGATTCCGTTGGGATTTTAAAAAATACAAACTAACTATTCCTGCACCTGATTCTGAAAGGGAATTGGAATATTTTGAGGTGGTTAAAATGATTCTTGAACGAATTGGACCACACATCGATATTTTTAAATTGGGAAATGAACCGGTTTTAGAAACTTTACCCAATGATATGAAAAAAGGTGCAGATGGAATGATTCCGTTGGTAGTATTTACAAAACGATTACTAACTAAAGTTATAGATCCCTGGTTTAGGAGCCACCCGGAGATTTCTTATCCGGATATTTATGTAGGATCAATTCCGGCCTTGTTCAGCAAGTCTATACAGGCCATTGATGCTACCAATGGTTTATTACACTTGGCGCAAGATTGCGATAAAGTAACCGGTATGTCTATTCATTTGCATATTAACGAAATTGATGAAATTGAACAAGCATTTGAGTATGCCCGAAAGATTATTCCCGAAAAACCATTTATAGTACCAGAGTTTTCATTACACAGACTCTATAAAAACCAGCTATCTGATGTAATTGGTTCAAGCAAGAAAGGGAAAGATTTTGCAAAAAAATACAGTCGGGATCCTGATTGGAAAATATATCAATGGTACACGGTTGCAAATTCAAAGGGAGTTACAAAGGAAGAGTGGAAAGCGTTTTTCGATTCGCGTAGCTGGTATCCGAAACATTACCTGAAAACGTATTTTGCATTCTATCAGAAATATGGTGTCCGCCTGGCAACTTATCCGTTACTTCAGCAATCGTGTCCGAAACAAATGACTGCCAATTCACAGGCATGGTTTATTAATCCAATATTTTGCCAGCACTCGATTTTAAAAGATGAAAATGGTAATTATTCACCAAATCCATTGTGTTTTGATGATTTTATAGAATTGGTAGAAATAGGTAGAGCAAAAGATTAGGACAATACTACAAAAGAATTGCCTGGGTATTGGTATTTTTGTCAACTGGGATGAGAGGGATTTTTACATATATATTTATTCTTTTTTTGACTATTGCTTTTGCTGGAAATGCAATTGAAAAGCCTTATGTATTCAAAAAACTTAATAATCAGGATGGATTATCATATAACACTGTACATGATATTGCACAGGAAGAATCAGGGATAATTTGGTTTGCAACAAAACAAGGTTTAAATAAATACGATAGCTACCATATTGAACGATATTACAAGGAAGACAAGGTTGGTATACCATCAAACTTTACGACGTGCTTGCTTATAACTAAAAATAATCGTTTATTTATTGGTACCGATAAAGGCTTAATTGAATACAACCGAAGGTTTAACAAATTCAATGCAATTTTATATAACGAGAGTCCATTACCTGATATTACAAGCCTTACTGAAACCAGCAACGGTGTAATATTAATCGGAACACTGCAAGGGATATTTGCTTATCATCCAAGCAAGGGAACAGTAGTAAAATTTGTTTCTTTACAAAACGACTTCATATCATCGATTCTTGAATGGCAGCCTAACGAATTTTTGGTAACATCTCATTCCGGGGTGTGTGTGGTAACTTCTGATGGTCTTTTGTTGGAATATTATAATCAATCGAACACAGCAAGTTTACCAACTAATATAATCGTCAAAGCATACAAAGATAGGGATGGAAACTGTTGGATTGGAACAAATAACAGTGGATTGTTTTTGTTTGATAAAGAACATAAATTGTTTAAAAGAATTAGATTGGCCGAAAGCGAGATGGCCGAAACAATGGTAGTTCACGATATTGAAGAGGACCTGCGGGGGAATATTTGGATTTCGGGAGAACAAGGGATTTTTATCCTCAACACGAAAACACACCAAGCCATTAATATCCAGCACTCGCTTGAAAAATCGGAATATAACCTGAATGACAACGCAACTTATCCTCTGTTCCGAAGCAAGGAAGATATAATGTGGATTGGAACTTATTTTGGAGGAGTTAATTATACAAATCTTAATAATTCAAAAGGATTCTATAATATTTATCCTGGCGATGGTAAAAATGAACTTCCCGGAAAAGCGATAAATAAACTTTATAAAGATTCGAAAGGAATTCTATGGATTGCTACAGAAGATGGGGGAGTATGTTCGTTCGATCCCAAAACAAAAAACATATTTAATAACTGGAAAAAAGGAACGGACAATGCGCTAAGTTCGAATAATATACATGCCATCTGCGAAGACCGCGATGGTAATATCTGGTTCGGACATTTTATGACTGGAATTGATATTTACAATCCATCAAACGGTAATTTCAGAAACATATCTATCCGGCCTGATATTAAATACAGTATCACGCAAAATTCTGTTTATTCCATTATTAAAGATTCAAAAGGAAAAATTTGGGTAGGTACCCGGTTGGGGGTGTATAATTACGACTATCAGAAAGCTGAACTAATTCCTTTTAAACAGGACGACTTGGGAGAGAATTTTATTTATAATATAACGGAAGACCGAACCGGTAGAATGTGGTTTTGCACTCGCCATGGGGGTATTGCTTACTACGATAAAGATTCAGATGTTGTTGTAAAGATTAAAGAATACGATGGTATATCCACAAATAAAATAATTGCATCAACCGAGGATAGTGCCGGAAGAATTTGGTTTGGTACAGCTAACGGAGGTGTGAATATTTATCATCCCGCATCTGATTCGTTTGAAGTATTAACCATGGAAAACGGACTGCCAAACAATACCGTTTACGGAATTCTTGAAACAGGCAATGGCGAATTTTGGTTAAGTACAAACCAGGGGCTTTCAATGTATAACCCCAAAACTCAAAAATTCAGGAATTACAATGTAAATGATGGTTTGGCGCAAATGCAATTTAATTATGGTTCGTATTTTAAAGATGATGATGGCACGTTTTATTTCGGGCATATCTATGGCCTAACCTATTTTAATCCTTCAGAAGTTTCTGATGATGCATATAAAACTCAAGTTATATTTACCGATTTTAAAATTTCCAACGAAACTGTTTTGGTCAGCGATGAAGGGATTTTAAAAAAGCCGATTAACCTTACTGAAAAGATTTCGCTCAGTTATTTCCAAAAAGCATTTACCATCGATTTTGTGGCCATTAATCATATTTCGGCAGGTAATAACAGGTTTTATTATTATCTCGAAGGATTTGACGAGGACTGGAACGACATGGGAAATAAAACCAGTGCCACCTATACAAACCTATTGCCTGGGAAATATACTTTTTGGTTAAAAGCCGAAAACAACGATGGTTTTGAAAGTGCCAATATTAAAAGCCTTGAAATTCGCATTCGTCCACCGTTTTATCTTTCGGTTGGAGCTTTTGTTATGTATCTAATGTTGTTGGCAGGATTGGTTTTATTTTATCGAAAAATTACCATTGAAAAAGAAAAGGAAAAAGCTGCATTAGGTATAGAGCGAATGGAGCGTCAAAAAATGAGGGAATTAAACCAGCAACGCTTAAATTTCTATACTTATATTTCGCATGAGTTTAAAACACCACTCTCGATAATTATTTCAACTATCGACCAGATACTTAATGAAAGTAATCTTTCAAAAGATTTGTTAAGCCGTTTTCAGCGATTAAACCGAAGTTCAAAAAGACTCTCATTTTTGTTTAATCAATTAATGGATTTCCGAAAAATTGAAACCAAACATGCCAAATTGGTTTTGCAAAAAGGCGATATTATTGAGTTTCTGCGTGAAACCTGCCTGGTTTTTTCTCCCTTATTTGACCAACAACGTGTGAATTTCGAATTTAAAGCAAACCGGAATGAATACGAGTACTGGTTTGACCCTGATAAAATTGAGAAAATAATTGCCAATCTTATTTCGAATGCATTAAAGCATACTCCAATTCACGGAAGAATATCTTGTGAAGCAACAATCATAGATGATGTTGGTGCTGGCGAACAGAAGAGCCTGAGCATTTGTATTAAAGATAGCGGAAAAGGAATATCGACGGAAGATCAGGAAAATTTGTTTACACCATTTTATGTAAATTATCAAAAGGATGAGCAAAAAAGTGGTTCCGGAATTGGCTTAACATTGGTAAAAAGTCTTGTGGAATATTTACATGGCACTATTGTGGTGAAAAGCAAATTGAACGAGGGAACAAAATTTAGAATACAGTTGCCTCTTGATTATAAGGGGGTTGCAAATGTTAAGCTCGAAAACAGCAACGAATCAGTAAGCCGAAGTCTTGATGTCGAAAGTATCAGAGACACAGTATCGGAACCTGTTCAACTTAAACCAAAGGTGGATAATAATAATGAGTTTAAGCTTCTTGTTGTAGAAGATACCGTTGATTTAGCAGAGGTTTTGTTTGAACATTATTCGAAATCGTTTAAGGTGAGTTACGCGCAAAATGGAAAGGAGGCGCTTAAAATAGTAAAAGATGAAGAACCCGATATTATTATTAGTGATGTGATGATGCCGGAAATGAATGGCATTGAATTTTGTAAAAAAATAAAGTCAGATGAAGCCACCAGTCACATTGCAGTAATTTTACTTACCGCAAAAACTACTCACGAAGATAAAATTGCCGGTTTGGAAGCAGGTGCCGAAGCCTATGTGAGGAAACCTTTCGACTTTAAAGAGTTGGATCTTGTGGTAAGAAATTTTATTGAGATTCGCAAAAAACTAAAAGAAAAAGTAGTTACAGGTGGCGAAATCAATTTTGATAAACTCAAATTACAAAGTAAGGACAAGGAGTTTATAGAAAAAGTTTCCAAAATAATTAATGAAAATATAGAAGATGAATCGTTGAATGTTGAGGGGCTTTCAAAGTTGTTGGGATTGAGCAGAACGATGGTATATCTAAAATTCAAAAAGTTAATCAATATGTCGGTGTCCGACTATATTTTAAGTATCCGCCTGAAAAAGGCTATAGAATTGATGACTGATTTAGAAAGGAATATCTCTGATGTTGCATACGAAGTTGGATTTTCCGACCCCAATTATTTTAGTAAGGTTTTTAAAAAGATGTATAAAAAAACACCATCGGCGTATCGAAAGGAATTGTTTCAGAAATTAAATAATCCGAAACAGAATTAAATAAATTTCCACATTGAACAAATTTCCCCCAAATGTAGATTAATATGCAGTATAAGTAGTGTAATTAGGCCGAATATTGCCTGAGAAATAATAGAAACACAAATAATTAACTGTACACTACAATGAAGAAGATCTTTATTATTACATTCCTTACTATCTCATTTTTTGGATGCAAGGTCTCAGCTGAAAAATCAAAACGTTTAACCGAAACATCTATCGATTTAACGAATCCCGATAATTTCGAAATTCTCAAATTTGATGAATTTGATGGAATTCCGGATGACGGAATTTTAAAAAACTTCACGGTAACATTGCCCGAATTTGAGCAATTAATTTATTGGGGTTCAGATGGAAATGGAAAAACAGGAATAATCCCGAGTAACCGCGGGCACATGTGGGTGCTAAATAGTAATTACGAAATAGAAAATATGCCGACCATTAAAAAAGGTGGTGGCGTTTATGGTAATATGCCTACAAAAGAAGGTACTTATTCGGTTTTTAAGCTTAAAAACGGAAAATTTCTGGCTGTGTTACCTTTGGTTGGCGAGTATTCAATGGGATATTTCACTTTTCAGAAAGAAACCACGCCCGTTTTATCGCTTGCCTCGTTTGGTACAGAAAACGTAAAAGGAGAAGTGCCGGTTTTAGCTTACGCAACAGGAGATAACATTTATGAAGCTTCCTCAAAAGTTTGGACTAATGTTATTAAAAGTAATTTGAAAGGAGTAACGGCAAAACTGCGTAGCGATAAAACTTCTCCAGAAAGTTGGGATTATCTGGGATGGTGCAGTTGGGAAGAGTATCGTTATCGAATTACCGATAAGCTTTTGATTCAAGCAATGCAAAACATTGATGAGTCAGGCATCCCAATTCGTTGGGTTTTGATTGATGAAGGTACAGAATGGTATGATGCCTCGAAAAATGAAAATCGTTTTAAGTTAGGATTATACAGCCTTAAACCAGATCCTGTAAAGTGGCCAAACGGATTACAACCGTTAATGAAATACAAAAAAGAAGATGGAATAAAGTGGATGGGACTTTGGCATCACCAGGCGGGTTTATACAAAGGTATTGACCCCGAGAACAATATGGGTGAAGAAATGAACAAAAATTTTGAGTATCAGCCCAATGGATTGTATACGGTTAAGGGAGATTTCGACTCGCAATACTCTTTTTATAAGGAATTATTCAAAGAACCCATTGAGCTGGGGTTCGATTTTATTAAAGTTGATTTTCAGGGACCTCAATTTCAGATGTACATTGGTGGCAAAAATGCGGTTAGTGCTCACCTGCAATCGAACAGGGCATTAGAGGCTTTTGCCAGAGATTTTAACTTTGGTTTGATCAATTGTTTTGCGCAAGACATGGTTTGTGCCTTAACATCAAGCCATAGCTCGGTTACCCGTGCCAGTCAGGACTATCGACTGGGGATTCCCACTGCAGCTCGTATACAAACATTTCAATGCTATAACAATAAATTGTGGATGGGCAATGTTGTGTGGGGCGATCACGATATGTTCCATTCCAACGATACAACGGCAAATCGTTTAATGGCGGTATCAAAAGCCATGGCTGGTGCACCCGTTTATGTTTCGGATGCACCTGAAGAATTTATGCCTGAAGTAATTACTCCACTGTGTTATACTGATGGGAAATTAATACGCCCCGAGGCTCCTGCAATTCCATTGCAAGAATCGTTTTTTAGCAGTCCGTTAAACAACAAGGTTTTATACAAAACTATTGCACCACTTGCAAATGGAGCGGCCAGTATTGTTTGTTATAATATTTACGATGGCGACGAACCTGTAACGATTTCAGGAAGTATTAGTGCGGATGATTACAAACATGCATCTGCAATGATGCAGCCTTATCCCGGTGAATTTGAAGTTCCTGAGGAAGGTTTATTCTTGTTTGATTATTACAAACAAGAGGGGCAAAAACTAACAGGAAAATACAAAATGGAAATTACCGGATTAAACGATAGATTGCTGCATTTATGCCCCATAAAAAATGGATGGGCAATTATAGGGCGTACCGATAAGTATTTGTCACCGTCAACCATTATTAATCCTGTTTATTCAGATAACGAAATTAGCTTTAGCATGGTTGAAGAGGGAGAAATTGCCATTTATTTGAAAGAAGGGACACCGGTTGCAGACGGTCTTTCATTCGATAAGAAGGCAAATGGACTATGGACTGTTTTAATTCCGGAAAATCAGATTGATAAAATCGTAATTCAAAAGAAATAGGTTATAAATATAATGGGTAAGTGGGTAAGTCCCCCTTACCCCTTTTTTTATAGCACTGTTCTCGAATTATATCTATTTCATTATAAAATGAATCATCCCTTTTTCAGGAAATGCAGAGTGCATTGTTTCAGATAATTGTGATTTCGGTATTTATCAATATTGCAGTTTTTTCTACCATAATTACAGTCTTTCACCCTCTTTATTTGCGATTCTTGTACCATCAAAGATTATAAACTATGCAAAAATTTGTTTCAATTATTATAGTATTGGTGCTTATAGTTACAATTACACCACACAAATTAAAAAGTCAGACACTTAATCCCCAGGTTTCGGCAATGTTCGAAAATGCCATCGACAGCATTGAACCACCGGTTCCCGTAATAAAACCACTTTTTAAATATCACTTACGTGATGTTGCCGTATGTAAAGGCCCTAATGGTAAATTCTATTTAACCGGAACCACAGATGATAACTGGGGAGTTGCTGACGGAATAAGAGTATGGGAATCATCCGACTTAAAAGATTGGAAATTAATTGGTGAAGATGGTTTTGTCTGGACCTTTGATAAAAATGCCAGTAATGAAGCCCAGCGTAAGATTAAAGTATCAAAAGGCAGGTTGGTGCGCGGTATCTGGGCACCTGAAATTCATTATATCAATAACAATTTTTGGATTACCTATTCGGTGAGTGGTGGCTACGGTTCGGGATTGTTGAAAAGTATAAGTGGTAAACCCGAAGGGCCCTACGAAGATGTAAAGAAAGATGCTGCTATGGTGAAAGGTATTGATGCTACACTTTTTAAAGATGTCGACGGCACGGTGTGGTATATTTGGGGACCGGGCAATATGAAAAAACTAAAGCCCGACATGATGGGATTTGCGGATGATGCAGACCCGGTATTCCCGAAAGATGCCAGTGGCAAAGAAGTGGGGTACGAAGGAGTAAATATGTATTATAGAAATGGTATTTATTACCTGATGGCTGCCGAGTGGAATGAGGAAGGCCCCAATAAAGGGCATGCATTTGGCAATACCGATATTAACCGACGCACCGCCGACGGGCGTTACGACTGTATGATTGCCATGTCGGAAAATATTACAGGACCCTATTCAAAATCATATATTGCCATTCCGCACGGGGGACACAATTTAATATTCGACGATTTTACCGGAAACACCTGGGCTACATTGTTCGGAAACGATGAAGCTGCAGCACAATTTCGAGAGAATCCGGCCATTGTTCAAATGCAGTTTGATGAGCAAAAAAGACTGGTACCTGTAATTCCATACCCATCGGCAGCAACTGAAAACATGGCAGTAATTTATGTTTCAGAAAATGGGAACAACAGCGATGGTAAATCATGGAAATCAGCCTACACTTCTTTGCAGAAAGCAATTGATGTAGCTAATCCTGAAACTCAGATTTGGGTGGAAAAAGGAAGATACGGAAAAGAACTGAAAATTGAAGGAAAAACAGCGCTATACATTTATGGTGGTTTCAATGGTTCAGAAAAAAAGTTGGAAGAACGAAGCAAAATTGCTTTAACCGCTGTTGATGGACAAGATGAAACGCCGCACATACTTAGCATTAAAAATTCGGAATACATTCGAATTGATGGTTTAGTAATTACTGGTGGTGAAAATAATGGCGAGGTTAATAATGGAGACGGCGCCGGTGTTTGTATCGAAAATGGAGGCGAATCAGTTCGCTTTGTGAATTGTACAATTTCCAATAATTATGCCTCGAAAAACGGAGCAGGTATTTATGTTTCGAACGGAGCCAGTCCATTATTTGTAGGTTGTGAAATAATTAACAATGAGGCGCACAACAACGGTGGTGCAATGTTCGTCAATTGCAATGCCGACAATGGATATCACACTCGTTTCTACAACTGTAACATCAGCAATAATAAAGCACAGGCCAATGGTGGAGTTGCATGGTTTAATACCAACCAAAAACAAACAGGAACCTTGCGTTTTATAAATTGTTTGCTGAACGGAAACTTTACACTTCTTGAGGGCGGAAATATTGTGATGAATGGTGGGGCAACTTTATTAATGAGCCACTGTACAGTGGTAAATAACAAAGGGATGTCGAAAGGAGCATCCATTGCACAGTTTGGGCGTGTTCCTGCTCAAAACCGAATTATTAATTCAATTTTTGCCAATAACTATGGTGCTGCACTTTTTGTTGCTGATGCATACGAAGGTGCCGATCCAACTTCAGCGCGCGAGTGGATTTGGACAGAGATAAAAAACAATCTATTTCACAAAAATCAAACGTTGAGCCTTTGCAGGTATTCATACAAAGCCGACGATTATAAAACGGTTGAAGAGATGAACGCCAAAACCTGGGCTCTCAATAACGTGGAGGGAGACCCACTTTTTACAAATCCTTATGAATACGACTTTACCATAAAACCAGGTTCAGCAGCAATTGGTGCCGGTACCTTAAAAAATGCCTTTCCAGTTGATTTTGATGGAAACAGACGTTTTTCTGATTTTGATACAACCGATGAAAAAATTGATGTCGGATTTCAAAAAAGATAAATGATTAGGAATAAATCGACTAAACCACATTCCAATCGTTCTGAATCCAATTTTTAAATGAGAGAGAAATATTGTTATGAACAAATTAAAATCAAATTTATGAACAAGCTTAGATTATTATTTCTAATGTTGTTTATCATCCCGATTACATTATTCGCACAGAATACTATTACGGGTGTGGTAAAAAGTGATGCCGGAGAGGCTCTTCCCGGTGTAACAATTGTAGTAGAAGGGACAACACAGGGGACTACTACCAATTTAGACGGTGAATATTCTATTTTGGCCCCGGGAGATGGAAGCCTTACTTTTAGTTTTATCGGCTATCTTAAACAAACCATTCCTGTTAAAGGCAAATCAAACATTGATGTAACATTACGCCAGGATTTTGAAGAACTCGAACAGGTGGTGGTTATTGGTTATGGTTCGGTTAAAAAGAGCGATTTAACTGGATCAGTAGTTTCCTTAAGTGAAGAAGACTTAAACAAAGGTTTAACAACCAGCGTCGATCAAATGCTTACCGGTCGTGCTCCAGGTGTAAATGTTTATCAGAACAGTTCGGAACCTGGGGGTGGTATGAACATCCAAATTCGTGGAGTTGGTTCTATTAATGCCGGCAACGAACCACTTTATGTAATCGATGGATTGCCCGTTGATAATTCATCGGCCGTTACTGGTTCCGGTGAAGGGTTTACTGCCTCACGTAATAAGAGGAATCCTTTAAATGCACTTAGCCCAAACGATATTCAGTCAATTGAAGTATTAAAAGATGCTTCTGCAACGGCTATTTATGGTTCAAGAGGTGCAAATGGTGTAATACTTATTACCACGAAAAAAGGTAGTTCGGGCAAACTGAAAGTGAATTACGATGCTTACTACGGTGTACAAAAAATAGCGCAAACAACCAGAGTTATGACGGCCGATGAATATATGACTACATTGAATGAATTATACGATGCAGATGCCGTAAATGCAAGTGTTGGTGAAAGGGTAGAAGGGATTGTTGATGGTGGAACAAATTGGCAGGACCAGGTTTTTCGAAATGCGCCTGTACAAAGTCATAACCTTTCATTTTCAGGTGGCGATGAAAATACAAAATGTTTTGTGTCGCTGGGATATTTCAACCAGGAAGGTGTGGTTATTAGTTCTGCACTTGAACGTTATTCTGCACGTCTAAATGTTCAGCAAGAAATAAAAGATAAATTTCGATTTGGTGCAAACTTAAACAGCAGTTATGTTTACGACGATTTTGTTCCAAATGGTATTGTTCCAAACGAAGCTGCAGGGGTTGTAAGTGCGGCTATTGATTACGACCCGACCTTGGCGATTATCGATCCTGAAACCGGTGTTTATTCAATCTCGCCATTTATCACAAAAGATAATCCGTTGGCTGTTGCTCATGGTAAGGATGCCTATTCGCGCACATTCCGTACTTTCGGTACAGCATACGGAGAATATTTTATTCTTCCTGAGTTGTCGGTTAAATTGAACCTTGGTGGTGATGTTACTTCTTCAAAGCGTGATGTATTTGTTGATTCAACAACAAAAGAAGGTCAGGATAATAATGGTATGGGAACCGTATTAACAGGATTAATGTATAACTACCTGGCAGAAGCTACGGTTAATTACCACAAAGATTTTAACGATGTACACAGCATTAATTTAATGGCGGGTGCAACCACTCAAAAATTCTTTATTGAACGATTCAGTGCAAGTGCGAAGGGTTTTATTTCGGAAACAACCGGAACGAACAGTTTGCAGTCTGGAACACAGGCGACTTTCGATATAAATACAAGTAAAATTCCCAATACCTTATTATCGTATCTTGGACGTGCCAATTATAACTACAACGACAAAGTGTTGTTAACCGCAACAATAAGGGCAGATGGTTCTTCTCGCTTTGGTGAAAACAATAAATTTGCTTATTTCCCGTCAACAGCAGTCGCCTGGAAACTAGGGAATGAAGACTTTATTAAAGACCTGAATACATTTAGTACCTTGAAACTGAGAGCAGGTTGGGGCCAAACAGGTAACCAGGAAATCGGAAATTTCAGGTCGTTAACTACTTTTAGGGCTGGCGGTACACCAATGGTTTATGGCGATACGCAATATGTTGTTATGGAACCATCGCGTATGGCAAATCCCGATTTGAAATGGGAAACGACAACCCAAACAAATATTGGAATTGATGCCGGTATATTTGATGGAAGAATTTCCGGTTCTTTTGATTATTTCTTCAGAAATACCACTGACTTGTTATTAGCACTTCCTGTTCCATCACAAACCGGTTTTGCAACAAAACTCGCCAATGTAGGAGAAATTACCAATAAAGGTTGGGAAGTAAATATAGATTCAAGAAACTTTGTAGGGAATAAATTTACATGGAGTACCAACCTGAATTTCTCATCGGTTAAGAATGAGGTTATCGATCTGGGTGAAATTGATTACATAACCATGGGAGACCTACAGTTTACTAACGATATTTCAATAATCAGGCCTGGTGATGTAATGAATAGTTATTATGGAATTGAAGTGGAAGGTGTTTGGCAGGAAGGAGATGATTTTACTAACGCTCCTGCAGGAGTTCAGCCAGGCGATTGGAAATATAAAGATCAGTTAACAGTTGATAGCGACGGTGATGGAGTAGCCGATGCTACAGATGGTAAAATTACTGCAGATGACCGCGTAGTATTAGGCGATCCATTACCTGATTTTACCTGGGGTATGACCAACGATATTTCTTTAGGACCATTATCATTGACATTTAACATACAGGGAGTACATGGTGTACAGTTATTGAACAACCAATTAGCTGAGAGTTTATATCCAATAAATTTTAGACGAAATAAACTTGCAGAACCCTACTTAAATCGATGGACACCGGATAATCCAAGTAACGAATGGGCTTCGTTTATAAATCCTGCATCGCAGGGTACATATAAGGTTAATTCAATAACAGTTGAAGATGCCGGATATGTGCGTTTGCAAAATGTTACGTTGGGGTACGATCTTCCCGTTCAAAAAGGCAATGTTTTCAGCTCATTTAATATTTATGTTTCTGCAACAAATCTGGTTACCATAACCAATTATAGTGGTATCGACCCTGGAGCTAATGTAAACGGAACAAGTGCTGCTGCCGTAAGGATTGATTATAACGCATACCCTTTGGCAAGAACTTTTACTCTGGGTGTTAATGTCGGTTTTTAATCTCAACTAAAACAATAATATAATGAAACGAATAAATATACTATTAATAATAATTGGTTTAGCTTTAGCTTTTACAGCTTGCGAAGATTATTTGAAAGAAAATCCTCCGGGGGAGTTAGCTCCTGAAAGTTTTTTAGCCACACAGGAGGGAGTTGAAGGAGTGTTGAATAGTGCTTATGTGCAGTACAAATTTAATTATTCCCAACACAATTTGCTAACCCAAAGTTTTGAATATCCGGGTGATATTATGTATGAAACAGGTGGAGGGATGAATATTAATTTTGTACGTATGGCTAATTTTCAATGGACTTCATCGTCTTCCGATGCGAATGCGGTTTGGAATACAAAATACGAGTCCATTAGAGATGCAAACATTGTAATTGATAACCTCGATAATATTGAGGATCAAAATACACGAGCTGCTCTGTTGGCAGAAGCCAGGTATATTCGAGCGGTAGACTATGTTTATCTGTACGATAACTTTGGACCAGTTCCTTTGCGTACCTCAGCGCTTGACGAACCAAATTTACCACGTGCTACGGAGGAGGAATTTCAAAGTTTTGTAATTTCTGAACTGGAAGCAGCGGCCGCAGGACTTCCGAATCCAGGAACTGAGGTGTACGGAAAGGGAACCAAAGGGGCTGCTCTGGCATTTCTTACCCGCTTTTATATGACCATTAAAGAATGGCAAAAAGGTGCTGAAACAGCAAAAAGAGTAATGGATTTAGGGTATTATGAATTGTTCCCGACATATCACGATTTATTTAAGGTGGAAAATGAACATGACAAAAATCCAAACAATAAAGAAATGATTGCGGTATCGGTTTGCACACATACTCATCCATATGGTAATAAAATACCTACAGTTGCACTACCTCCTGGTTTTTGGTACACCGATGAAATACCTGAATTTAAGGCTGAAGGCATTGCCAATTGGGCCGCTAACTTCCGTTTTTACGACTGGTTTATCGAAACATTTGATAAAGAAAAAGATGACAGGTTTAGTTTAATTTTTGGCTCGTATGTTAATAATAAAGGCGTTGTGGTTGATTTAACTACTCAGGCTCATAATTACCGTACATTAAAATATTTTGATAATATGGCTGAAGGAGCAAGTCATGGAGCAGATTTTCCGATGTTCCGATATGCCGATATATTGATGCTTCGTGCTGAAGCGCTCAATGAAATTAACGGACCTAATGCAGAGTGTATCAGTTTAATTAATCAGGTGAGAATCAGGGCAGGGGTTGATGAAATAAATGCAGATGACTTTACAAAAGAATCTTTACGAGATTTCATTTTGGAAGAAAGAGGACGTGAATTTTATTATGAAGCCTTACGTCGATCTGATTTGATTCGTCATGGTAAATTAATTGAAAGAGCACTTGACAGAGGGATTGCCAATGCAGCCGATTATCACAACAGGTACCCAATTCCACAGGCTGAAATGGATGCAAATCCGAATATGGAACAAAATCCTGGATATTAGTTTTGGTTAGTTAGAGAGTAAGCTTAGTTAGAGGTTGGGCTACCTGGGTTTATAGGTAGTCCGACCTTTTTATCAGCAATAAATGAAACGAGCATAAAAAAATCTTCACACATTGAAAAATGCTTATAATTATTTGGTATCCAATTATTCCCAAATAAATGTCCGATAATAAACAGATGAAAGACAAAACGAAAGATATTATTTTACACCTAGTGTTTTATATACTAATTGTTGTACTTTTTTTATTGCTACTGGGAACGCTTTTCTTTCTTTTATAAGAAGGGGCGATTTCTTATCTATTCTCTTAATCTACGGTCAGCCAGCGAAAAATTGAAACAGTCACTTCATAAATATTGTACTATATTAAAAACGATAGATGATGCGCGAATAATTTGGTCGCCAAACATGAATTTGAAGCCATAGAAGAAAAGCTTCGAAATGAGCTTTTAGGTGAGGAAGGATGTGGAGACAAAGGACAACAAACGGAGCTGGAAGCTTTTGAATACATGCCCCTAAAAATAAAACATAATTAATGAGAACAATTTATACAATATTTATATTCATCTTATTTTTATCTTGTAATTTCAACAAAGAACAATTACAGGGAGTTCCTGCACCCTTGTTTATTGATCCCAATTACCGTGGTTCCTGCGACCCTGAAATCGTGTGGAACGAGCATGATCAATTGTGGTACATCTATTACACTGCCCGGCGGCCAATGTTGGATAATACCTGGGTGCAAACTCCCATAGGTGTGGCTGTATCAGAAGATATGGTGAACTGGGAATTTAAGGGCTATTGTAAGTTCGACGGCGTTGGCGGTGAAAAAGATGCTTCATCAACCTACTGGGCACCTGCAATTATTGCAGAGAATGATACGCTTCACATGTTTGTAACCTGGAAACCCGATACTATCCCAACAATAGGAGCATGGGGAGGTCAAGGTTGGATAGTGCATTATAAAACACCCTTAACCAATCCGGTTAATGGCTGGCTAAAGGTAGGGGCTTTGCACAGCGATAATCTGAATGCTATCGATGCCACAGTTTACAAAAATAGAAACCAGTTCCATGTGTGGTTTAAAGGGAAGGAATTGACAGCTAAAAAGAATGGTCTTTACCATTTGGTAACAACTGATTTTAATAGCTGGCTAGAACTTGGCTTTTCAAAAAGCGATGTGTTTAATGCCGAAGCTACGGGGTCGAATTTCGAAGAAGCACCCTATATTTTTCAGTGGAAAGACAAGTACTGGCTGATTACTGACCCGCATGATGGTTTTTTTGTGTACAGCTCGAAAGATGCTGAAAACTGGAAATTTCAGGGAACAATTTTAAAAAAAGGCGGAACGCGAAATCTGGATACGTCGATGGCTCGGCATTGTAGCGTGGCGGTAAAAAACGACCGTGCATTTATTGTTTACCATGTTGAACCCTGGCGCCGTTACGATTTGGAAAAATTGAAAGGAGAGGGTAAGCAACGTATTTTCGTCCAACCTTTAAAAAACCGCGAAAGTGTTTTGCAAATGGCTGAGCTAGAAATTATTGAAGGAAAACTTACCTGCGATAGAAATAAAACGATAGTTGTAAATTGAAGATAAACGATATGAGAGGGATTTTAACTATTTTCTTGTTCGCGATATTTGTATCGGGTTTTGCCCAAAATCAGCGGCCAAACATCATTATCTACCTTGCCGACGACCTTGGCTGGAAAGATGTAGGTTTTAATGGAGCCAAAGTAGTAAAGACTCCTAACCTGGATGAGCTGGCAAAACAAGGAATGGTTTTCGACAATGCTTTTATCGCATCTCCGGCTTGTGCTCCGAGCCGTGCAGCATTGCTTACCGGTTTAATGCCTGCACGAAATGGCGCAGAAGAAAATCACACTTATCCTAAATCTGGCATCGAAGTACTTACCAATAGGCTTCAGCAAAATGGATACAAGATATACGCTTTTGGGAAGGTGGCGCACGGAAAAATGAACAACGAATGCAACTGGGATTTTTATCATGAAAAGAAAGTAAATCTGGATAAGAATGTTCAGGAGTTTTTTAATAAAACAAAAATTGATGGCCCTGTTTGTGTAATGATTGGTGACAGAAGACCACATGTACAATGGACTTCCGATAATATTTATGCTCCTCAAAAGGTCGACCTTCCAGGTTATTTTATTGATACAAAAGAAACACGCGAACATCGTGCCCGTTATTATTCCGATGTTACCGGATTTGACGAAACTTTTGGAAAAAACCTTTCATTTCTTGAAAATCTTCTTGGCGAAAATACCATTATGGTCATGAGCAGCGACCATGGAGCTCAGTGGCCATTTGGGAAATGGAATTTATATGATGAAGGTATTAGAACGCCACTTGTTGTAAAATGGCCTGAAAAAATTCAGAAAGGACAGCGAACCACAGCAATGGTGAGCTGGATTGATATTTTGCCAACTTTATTGGATTTAACAGGTTCCAATATTCCTGAAAATTTAGATGGAAAATCATTTGCAAAAATTTTATTGGGTGAAACCGATGTGTTTAGAAACGAAATTTATACTACTCACAGCGGAGACGGTATTTTTAACGTCTATCCTATTCGCAGTATTCGGACAAAACGCTACAAATACATCAAAAACCTATTGCCTGGTTGCTACCACACCAATCATTCCGATTTGCTCAGAAAAGATGGTGCCGGGGCTTACTGGGATTCATGGGATGAAGCATCAAAAACAGATAAACATGCTGCTGAAATTATATCAAAATATTACCAGCGACCAGCCGAAGAATTTTATGATATGCAAGCCGATCCCAATGAACAGAACAATTTAATTAGTAACCCGTATTTCCAAAATGAGATTAAAGAACTACGACAAAAACTTGCTGAATGGATGTTAATGCAGAGCGATAAGAAAACGGTATTCAGAGCACCTTATCTCTTGTCGGGACCCAAACCCGATAAAGCTTTAATTGAAAACATAATAGATACAAAATAGCAAATAGCAATGAAAAATTATTTAAATCAACCAACGCTCAAATTAATTTTGTTACTGTTTATAACCTTTTGTTTGACAAGTAGTTTATGGGCACAAAAACAGAAACCTAATGTTTTATTACTCCTTGTTGATGACCTGAAACCAACTCTCGGCATTTATGGAGATCCTACAGCCCATAGTCCAAATATCGATCAACTGGCTGCGAAAGGAATAACATTTAAGCACGCCTATTGTAATCAGGCTGTCTGTATGGCTTCTCGATATAATCTGATGTTGGGAGCGCGATCTACAAGTACCGGAATTTACAATTTTGGTACCCAGTTTAGAGAGGTGTATCCCGATGCGGTTACGCTTCCTCAATATTTTATGAATGCCGGTTACCATGTTGAAGCAATGGGAAAAGTGTATCATGTTGGTCATGGTAATAGTAACGACATTGCTTCGTGGAGTGTCCCACATCACGAAGAAAAAGTTGTGGAATATATCTTACCGGAAAGTACCAGCAGGCAACTCACCAGAGAAGAAGCTTTCTTTCAAAACTCAAAAATGTTTATTGAAGATCTTCCTTCGAACAAGCTGTTGCCACGCGGTGCAGCCTGGGAATGTACTGATGTGCTGGATGAAGCTTATGCCGATGGGCGAATTGCCCGACATGCCATTAACCGCTTACGAATTTTGAGTAAAGATCCTGAACAGCCATTTTTTCTTGCTGTTGGATTTGCCCGTCCACACCTTCCTTTTTGTGTGCCAAAAAAATATTGGGACATGTATGACCCGGCAGAATTACCAATGCCGGAATTTGAGGATTTTCCGGAAGATTCTCCGGAGTGTTCGCATAAAAGGAGAGGAGAGATTACACAGTTTAAGCCTATACCTGAAAATGAAGAAGGTATCTATCCCAATTCACTAAAGCGTAAGCTTATACATGGCTATTATGCCAGTATGAGTTATATGGATGCCCAATTGGGAAAAGTTGTTGAAGAATTGGAACGTTTGGGATTGGACGATAATACTATTATTGTTCTTTGGGGCGATCATGGCTGGCATCTTGGCGACCATGGAATATGGACAAAACACACTAATTTTGAGCAAGCAACCCGTATCCCAATTGTATTTGTGGCTCCAGGCGTTACAAAAGCGGGTACATCAACAGAGCAATTGGCCGAGACAGTTGATATTTATACCACTTTAGCCGACCTGGCCGGGCTCGATAAACCCAATGGTCCACAACCAATTGATGGGGCCAGTTTGGTGCCTGTATTAAAAGATTCGAATGCTCGGGTAAAAGACCATATTTATCATTCATTTATTAAAATGGGATATTTGGGAGAAGCCATTAGGACTGAGCAATATCGTATGGTACGGTGGACTAACATAAAAGATGCCACCAAAGAAGTGTTATACGAATTGTACGACTACGAAAACGACCCAAATGAGACGCAAAATTTAGCAGCAAAGAATCTCTTAAAAGTAAAAGAACTGGAAGAGATGCTGAATAGCCATCCCAAGGCAAAGACAAATCCTTAAACCTTTAGAATGATTTTGTTCGAAGTTTTTTTAAGTATTTATACATGAAAAGAAAAGTCATATCTGGAATGTTCAGATGTGACTTTTCTGTATTCTGGTAAGGTTGAGAAGAATTGGAACCTGGTATCAAATATTTGCACAATACAGCAAAACATTAACCAATCATGTAATTAAAATTGTATTAAAACTAAACCAATCTAAAATGAGAATTGTTTTGTTAGGCTTAGTTGCAATTGTTATTGCAAGTTGTTCGATAAGCTCAACCCCAGATAATAAAATTGTAACTGAATGCCCAAATATTGTATTGATTTTAGCCGATGATATGGGATTCTCCGATATCGGTTGCTACGGAAGTGAGATAACAACTCCAAATATCGATGCACTTGCTGCAGATGGTATCCGTTTTACCCAGTTTTACAATACTGCGCGTTGTTGCCCAACACGTGCTTCGTTAATGACCGGTCTGCATCCGCATCAAACCGGAATCGGGCACATGACCAATCCGCCGACAAACCCGAATCGTTACAACGGTTGGGAAGAGGCTTACCAGGGGTATTTAAACAGAAATTGTGTTACGGTTGCAGAGGTTCTGAAAGACGCTGGATACCATACCTATATGACAGGTAAATGGCATCTTGGTTATCATGACAAAAGCCGTTGGCCACTGCAACGAGGTTTTGAAAAATATTATGGTTGTATTCCCGGAGCCTGCAGCTATTTTTGGCCTCATGGCGACCGTGGTCTTACCTATATGAATGAGCATGTCCCGGCTCCTGATTCAACAAAATATTATACTACGGATGCTTTTACAGATTATGCCATTCAGTTTATAGATGAACAGGAAGACGAAAATCCATTCTTTTTATACCTGGCATACAATGCACCTCACTGGCCACTCCATGCAAAACAGGAGGATATTGAAAAGTTTGTTGGTAAATACATGAATGGTTGGGATGAAGCCCGAAAGAACCGTTTGAAAAAGCAAATAGAACTTGGATTATTTAACGATGAGATGAAACTATCAGAACGTGATTCCCGCGTCCGTGCATGGGAGGAAGTGCCCGATTCGCAAAAGGTATTAAGCGATTACCGAATGGCTGTTTATGCCGCACAGGTTTTTTGCCTGGATTACAACGTGGGCAAATTGGTTGACAAACTAAAAGCTGATGGAAAATACGAGAATACGCTTATTCTTTTCTTGTCTGATAACGGAGGTTGTGCTGAAATGTACGACGAATTTGGTTCAAAACCTCAGTCGTGGATAAACAGGGCTTCTTATGGAGGAGCAGTATCTTACGGAATTGGCTGGGCAAATACTTCTAATACCCCATTCTTTGAATATAAAGTACACGTTAATGAAGGTGGTATTTCAACGCCGCTGATTGCGCATTGGCCCAAAGTTATAAAGGAACAGGTTGGAACATTTAATCGTCAACCAGCTTATTTAATCGATATTGCTCCAACTCTTTACGAAATTGCCGGAGCCGATTATCCGGAAACCTATCATAACGGAAATAATATCCATCGGTTAGAAGGAATTAGTTTGTTTCAACGCTTCGAAAAGCAAATGGGAGCTGAACACGAATATATGTTCTGGGAACATCAGAATAACAGCGCGATTCGTAAAGGAAACTGGAAAGCCTTAAAAGGAGTAGATGAAGAGGAATGGCAACTATTTAATATTGCTGAAGACCGAATTGAAAGCAATAATCTGGCGGCCCAACATCCTGACCTGGTGAAAGAATTAAACGATAAATGGTACGAGTGGGCTGAGGCTAAAAAGGTATTGCCTAAACAGGTTAATGTTGAACAAAAAATAACAAAATAGAGATGTGTCGAAAATTATTGTATTTACTGTTTATTACCATTTTAAGTGCTAATCTCAAAGCGCAAACTGTTGATGAACTCATAAAAAGTTATTCAGGTAGAATTGAATGGAATAGCCAGACAGCCGAGCTAACATTCACTTCGGCGGGAGTGATCACTTTTGAAAATAAGGGCGAACCCAAGGAGCATTTCTGGTATATTCCTAAGAACGTAAAAACAATTACCATTGAAGCCGATGTGCGTGTTGTAGGTGCTTTCCATTCTCAGGGAGATTGTACAATCAGGGGCAAGCACCGAAAAACATCAATGGTTTACGGAACCGATATTCAAAAATGGGCTCAAACCAATGGTGTTAAAGCTTTTCGTCATTGTCAGTTTCAGAATATGGGAGGAGTGTTAACCATCCAAAATTTAACTTCGCTAAATCCTTATGGTTTTCATGTGCGTGGCGAAGGAAATGTAATAATGGTTTCCGACTGTGATTTTCTTGATAATCGTGGAGGTGCAGGCAACCATAGCGATGGTATTGAGGGAGGCGATGGTTCGGTAATAGAGAACTGCTATTTTGAAACCGGTGACGATGTAATAAAAGTTTATCACGATTTAACTGTAAAAAACTGCACCATCAATATGGTTCAAAACGCTGTGCCAATTCAATTGGGTTGGGGCAATACTGGCAACGATACAGGCACATTTATAAACCTTATCATAATTGGCAGTAGCGGGCGTGGTAACGATGATTGTGCAATTATTGTGGGCCGCAGCGGAGCTTATACAAAAACTATAAATATTTATGGTTGCAACATTATTAATCCAAATGCCAGTTGGATAAGCCTGCGAGGAAAAGATATGATAGTAAATGGAGAGGTTACTGATGCCGAAATTGAGATTGAAAAACATTGGTCAAAATACAAAGCAGGAAAAAGTAATATGGTAATATGTGGTAATAAAGATGAGGGAAACAGATATGAATGTATTAAGAACTAATTCAAAAAGTGCAAGTATGAAACGGTTATTTAATTTAAAAATATCATTATTATTCATGATCGGTACTTTGTGTGTCACTAGCCTGGTGGCTCAAAATCAGGAGTTTCGTGCTCCGTCATATCCTCTGGTTACCCACGATCCCTATTTTAGTATATGGATTAACAATGAGGTGCCAACACAGATTGAAACAACACATTGGTCTCAGAAACCCATGCCTGTCAGAAGCGTGGTGAAGATTGATGGAAAAGCATATCGCCTGATGGGTAAATCTCCGGCTTTTGAGCCTGAAGCAGAATTGATAAAAACAAATGTGAGTGCGACTCAAACCACATTTACTTTTAAGCAGGATGGAGCTGAAATTGTTTTAAATTTTCTTTCGCCTGTTCTAATTGAAGATCTTGACATGGTTTCTCGCCCTCTAACATATGTTAGCTGGGAATTTAATTCATTAGATGGGAAGTTGCATGAGGCCGAAATCTATTTTGAACTTTCTGGACTGGCAGCGGTAAATACGCGTGGGCAGAAGGTAAAATGGGAGAACTATAAGGAAGGTGAGCTACAGGTACTAAAATTAGGAAACGTTGATCAACCCATTCTTGAAAAAAGCGGCGATGACATTCGAATTGATTGGGGATATTTATATGCAGCAGCACGCACAAGCTCTATTAGTCAGACTTTTGCTGGCCGAAGCGAAGATGCCATTATTGCTTTTGTCGAATCAGGTAAACTTCCTGAAATGAACAACGAGGATCAGGGATCAAGAGTAGTTGAAGGACAGAAAGTATTGGCATATACTATACCTGTAACTGTTAAAGCGACCGGTAAAACTGAAAAACATATTATGCTGGCTTACGACGATATTTTTTCTGTTGAATATTTCGGTAAGCGACTGGAAGGATATTGGAAAAAGAAATTCAAAAATATGGATCAACTTCTTACTACGGCAGAACAAGAATACACTGCCATAAAAAAGCGTTGTGATGCATATGACCTGAATTTAAATGCTGAAGCGGAAAGTGTAGGCGGAAAAGAATACGCCGCTATTTGTGCACTTGCTTATAGACAGAGTATAGCAGCGCATAAAGTTGTAAAAGATGAAAACGGAGAGCCATTATGTTTTTCAAAAGAGAATTTCAGTAACGGTTCAATGGGAACAGTTGATGTATTCTATCCGGCAGCCCCAATCTTCTTATACCTCAATCCTGATTTAATTAAGGCACAAACAACACCAATATTTGAATATGCTGAATCGGGACGCTGGCCCTGGCCATACGCCCCTCATGATATTGGTAAATACCCATTAGGAAACGGACAAAAATATGGTGGTGGAGAGAAAACTGAAGATCGTCAGATGCCTGTGGAGGAATGTGGTAATATGCTGATTTTAACAGCTGCTATTGCTAAAACGGAAAACGACGCAAGTTATGCCAAAAAATATTGGGATACCATCACCAAGTGGGCTGAATATCTCAGTGAGAAAGGATTTGACCCGGATAATCAGCTTTGTACAGATGATTTTGCCGGTCATCTGGCGCATAATGCGAATCTCTCGGTTAAAGCTATTATGGGACTGGCATCCTATTCTTTGCTTTGTGATATGCAGGGAAACAAAATTGAGGCTGACAATTATATGAAACAGGCACAGGAAATGGTTCAGAAATGGATGAAAGCAGCCGATGATGGAGATCACTACCGTTTGGCATTTGATGCAGAAGGAAGTTGGTCACAAAAATATAATATGGTGTGGGACGATATGCTGGGATTTCACATTTTTCCGGAGGAGGTAGAAAACAAAGAGATTGCCTATTACCTGAAAGTTCAGAACCGTTATGGATTACCTCTTGATAACCGCGATAGTTACACCAAACTTGACTGGATATTGTGGACTGCCTCATTAGCGAATTCAAAACAAGAATTTAATCAATTAGTTGCACCGGTTTATCGTTTTCTGAATGAAACACCTGAAAGGGTGCCTATGACCGACTGGTATTATACCAAAACCGGAGAATGGCGTGGTTTTATTGCCAGATCGGTAGTGGGAGGCGTATATATGGAATTACTAAAAGAGAAATTGAAATAAGTGTATACTTTGCCCAAAATGTTTAACTGCCAATTCAGAAGAAAGCGTATAAACTATTGCAAATTGTAAATTGAGAAAATATGAATAATATAAGAAAAGCTCTAACTATTTTTCTGTTGATTGCACTTTGGTCCTGCAACAAACCCCAACAAACTTTCAAATACCAAAATCCAATTTCAAACGGAATTAATAAAAATGGTCTGCGTGACTGCCAGGTAATACGTGATGGCAACTGGTGGTACCTTACCGGAACATCCTATCCACACTGGAGTCGCCAGGAAACAGATGGTAACCTAAACAAAGGTGTGGTTCTGTATAAATCGAGAGACCTGTTAAACTGGCAGTTTGTTGATTATGTGGTAAAACGCCCTGAAATAAACAAGTGGTATCACCGCCGATTCTGGGCACCTGAAATTCAGAAAATTGGTGGAAAATATTATGCCTTGTTCAATTGCAGAAATGATTCATTGGGTTACATTGGCCAGCACCCTGGGTATGCGGTGGCCGATAATATTGAAGGACCGTATTCTGTGGTAACCAAAGAAAAGCCACTTTGCAATGGCAACGACCTTACTTTTTTTGAGGATGACGACGGGAAAATTTGGGCTTTCTGGAACCGGGGTCGTGAGTTTGGCATTGGATTCGCTCAAATCGATTTGGAAACAGCAACTTTTTTAACCGAACCACAATCGGCGATTCAACCGGCTAAAGTTGATTACGAATACGATGATAATGGTGAAGTAGTAAAAACTCCAGGGTACGATGGGCGACCGATACCCAAAGTTGCAAAATATCACGACTGGGATGCTATTGGAATTGAGGGGGCTTATGTAATCAAACATGAAGATACATATTACTTATTCTACTCAAGCTGGACCCGTGGGTACGAAATTGGTTATGCAACAGCATCCAAAATTACAGGCCCTTGGACAAAACACCCGAATAATCCGTTCTATGGTGCGATGAATAAAGCCACTTGTGAAAAGAATGGTTTTGAATGGGATGGAGATCCTGAAAATCCATTTAATCAAGTTGGACATAACGAAATATTTAAAGGCCCAGATGGTCGTTACTGGCTGTCATGTCACGGAATTGGAGAAGATGGAATTCCTAAGTTGGTAATTGATCCGTTAGAGTTTGATATGGATGGTAACATATTCTCTAACGGACCAACTTACACTAAACAGGTGATATCTTATTAGTGCGAAAATAAGGGATGAGGATATTTTGATTATATTTTTTTAGTTCGAATATCCTGTGTTCAAGATAAACTTAAATAAAATGAACTAAGATGAAAGAATTCTCAAGAAGAAAATTTATTCAAAGCTCTTTGGTTGGAGTAGCAGGATTGACACTTCAACCATGGAGTAAAGCATTGGCCATAGGAGCCAACGATACTATTCGAATTGGATTTATTGGGCTTGGTCAACAAGCAATGAATCTGCTAAACGGTTTCAGTAAAATTCGGGGAGTTGAAATTGTTGCAGGTGCCGATGTATACGGAATTAAGAGAGAGCGTTTTGAATTAAAAGTCAACGAATTTTATAGATCGAGAAATGAAAAGGTTGATGTAAAAACGTATAAAGATTACCGGGCAATAATAGACCGTAAGGATATCGATGCGGTTGTAATTGCAACACCTGATCATTGGCATGCACTAATTGCCATAGATGCCTGTAATGCCGGTAAGGATATTTATCAGGAGAAACCAATTACATATACGATAAAAGAGAGTATTTTGGTGGCAGCAGCTGTCCGCCGAAACAATATTATTTTTGCTACAGGTAGTCAGCAACGTTCCGATAGTAATTATCAGCATGCTGTAAATATGGTTCACCGCGAGGAAATTGGAAAATTGAAGAAAGTGAATGCATTCGTTGGGCCGGGACCAGCTGTTTACGATTTGCCTGAAGAGCAAATTCCTGCCGGTTTGGATTGGAAACAATGGTTGGGACCAATGCCTTACGTGCATTACAACTCAAAACTAAATCCTCCTATTACAATCAATCCACCAACAAAGGAAACTTTCTGGGCGAGATGGCGATACTACAAAGGACTTGGTGGTGGTTTTACTTGTGACTGGGGAGCGCACAATTTCGATATTGGCCAGTGGGGACTAAAGAAAGATCATAGTGGCCCCGTTGAAGTTATCCCTCCGGGATATAAAGACACAAAATTCCTTACGTATGTGTACGATAGTGGAATTACAATGACCAACGAGGCTTATGATGAAAAAAATACCAGGGGGGTAAAATTTTGGGGAGAAGATGGTTGGATCGAAGTTAGTCGCGGAAGTATAGCTGCCTCAGATCCATCGTTATTACCAGAAAAAGGTGAAGTAGAAGCCGGCTTGTATGAAAAAAGCTCAGGACACTTAGAAAACTTCATTAATGCTGTAAGGGCCAGAATTGATCCAATCGTTCCGGTGGAGATTGGACAAAGAACTGCCGCCTGCAGTATTCTCGGAAATGTTGCTTATGAATTAAATCGGCCAGTTGCCTGGTCGCCTGAAGAACAGTATTTCATTAATGATTCGGAAGCCGAGAAATTCTATCATCGCGAATATGAGAATGGATATAAATTATAGAATGCATTTTGATTTAAAGTTTTATATAAAACCTGGCGAATTGTAATTCGCCGGGATTTTGATTCTTTGAAACTCAACTTTATAACAACTAAATTTAATATAATGAAATCTTTGTCAAGAAGGTATTTTGTAAAATCAACAATGGCAGCCGGAACAGGACTTTTGTTAATGCCAAATGGAGTTTTTGCAAGATCAAAAGAGTTGCTTACACCAAGTTTAAAAGGGAAAAAAGTACTTTATGTGTATGGTGGATGGAAAGGACATGAACCTGCCCAATCGGTCGATTTATTTGTGCCCTGGCTAAAGTCGGAAGGTGCAGAAGTGACTGTTTCTGATACACTTGACTCATATTTGAATGAGGAGCTTATGAACTCACTCGATTTAATCATTCAAATATGGACGATGGGAACCATTACAAATGAACAGGAAAAGGCATTGTTAGCTGCCGTTAAGAGAGGTGTTGGTTTAGCTGGCTGGCACGGTGGAATTGGAGATTCATTCCGAAATAATGTGGCATACCAGTTTATGGTTGGTGGGCAATGGGTAGCTCACCCCGGAGGTGTAATCGACTATTCCGTTCAGATTACAAATCATAAAGATCCGATTACTAAAGGGATGAAAGATTTTTCCATGCACTCCGAACAATATTATATGCATGTTGATCCAAATGTAAAAGTACTTGCCACTACTGAATTTACAGGCGAACATGCATCCTGGATTGATAAATGTGTTATGCCCGTGATTTGGAAAAAATATTATGGACAAGGTCGTGTATTTTATTCATCATTAGGTCACGTAATGTCTGACTTTAAAGAAGAACCACTGGAAATACAAAAACGAGGAATACGTTGGGCAGCAGAAAGTAAACATCATCCAAAAGAAGTGTTGGTAAGTCCTGTTTACAAATAGAATTGGGAACATCTATAATTTACGACCAAATAATATTATCGAATTTTTCTTGGGAGTCTGAATTTTCTTATAATATGGAGGTGGATTTTATAGGACTAGCGTAACAATTGGATGTATAAAAGTACCCATTGCTCAATTCCCTGTTATTAAGAAGCAATTGAAATAAATTTGTAATTGTAATTTGCTGATTGTACAATCAGAATAATCTTTTGTACAATCAGCAAAAGCTGTTTTTGATTTGGTCGGTACTTTTAAGTTGTAAAACTGAAACAATATGCGACTAAACCAATTAAGTTCATTATTACTACTTTTTGTAATCCTGGTTTTTTATAAGGTAAACGCACAGACTGATAACCGTATTCAGCAAGTATTTTTAGAAAAACAACCTACTGCTGATCATGGCAACGGTTACTATCTTAATCCAATAATTCCAGGGAATTATGGCGATCCGTCATTTGTAAGGATTAAAGACGATTATTATTTGGCATTTAGTCGCGGAGATGGTTTTATTATTTGGCACTCGCGCGATATGGTAAATTGGGAACCGATTTGCAGACATACTCTTCCAAAAGGTTTTAATAGGGTTTGGGCAGTCGATTTGCAATATTTCGATGATCGGTTTCATTTGTACATGCCTGTTCAGGATTTCCCGGGAAAAGAAATACGAGGATTTGGCAATTTTGTAGTGAGTGCAGAAAATGCCAAAGGCCCCTGGAGCGAACCAATCGATATTGAAATTCCTGTACCTGACGATGATGCCTGGAGTGGGATTGATCCCGGATTTATTCAAACACCTGAAGGTGAAAAGTATCTATACGTTAATCATGGTTATGTAGTGAAATTAAACGATGAAGGCAATAAAGCTGTTTCTTCTCCTGAACTTGTATACAACGGATGGCAATATCCGGAAGACTGGAACGTAGAATGCATGTGCCTCGAAAGTCCGAAATTGTTTCGAAAGGACAAGTTTTACTATTTAGTATCAGCGGAAGGTGGAACATCTGGTCCATCGACGGCACACATGACAGTTGTCGCACGTTCAGAGTCACCTACCGGCCCTTGGGTAAATTCACCATACAATCCTTTGGTTCACACGTTTAGACAAGACGAAAAGTGGTGGCACCAGGGACACGGGACTATTTTTGAAGCCACTGACGGCTCTTGGTGGACAGTTTATCATGGTCGATTAAATGGTTATACCGAGTTAGGTCGAAGTTGTTTGCTTCTTCCTGTTGAATGGACCGAAGACGACTGGCCGGTAATCAAAAACGACTATAACGCTGCTGATTTAATTCCAATGCCTGCCGGAGAAAATGTGGGTCATGGCTTGGCTTTATCAGACGATTTTAATTCTGAAATTCCGGGGATACAATGGAGTATTGGACATGATGTGGCTGAACATTTACAATTTGGAAATGGAAAACTAATCATGAACGCAACTGGTAATTCATTGCGCGAAGGAACCTCAATTACAGTTGGGGCAGTCAATACCTCCTTCGAGGTTACCGTTGAAGTGAAAGTGAACGATGAGAATACATTAGCTGGAATTGCTCTTGGCTATGATGGAATACAGACTAACGGAAGTCAATCTACTTTCTCTGAAGCACCCGAATGGCGAAAACGCGACGCTGAAATTCCAGTGAAAAAAGATGGTCGGGTATTTATGAAAATCAAAAATTTTAGAAAAGATCTTTCTTTCTATGTTAGTGAAGATGGTAAAAACTGGCAATCGTTTGGCAAAGGATTGCGCCAGCACGACAGTTACAACATACGTTTATTTGTACTTGGTAATGGAACCGCTGTTTTTCAAAACTTTACCTACCAGGGACTGGAAGATTAACCAATAAAATCAATAATTGATGAATTCATTATTTCGAATAGTACTTGCTGTTTTTTTTATCGGACAAACATTCTGTTCCGTTGGACAGAATCATCATGAATGGACACCAAAACCTCCTATGGGATGGAATAGTTACGATGCCTACCATGGTGCAATTACCGAAAAGCAATTTAAACAATGCGTTGATGTTCTGGCTGAAAAATACCTGCCAAAAGGTTACGATCATGCTATAATAGATTTTTGCTGGTTTAATCCCGGACCAGAAGGTTGGGATCCCGATAATTGGAAAACTTTTCTTATTTCTCAGGAATGGAACGAGGATGGCACTTATTCACCAGAACTGACAATGGATGAATACGGGCGTTTGCTTCCTTCTCCAAATCGATTTCCTTCTGCAAAAGAGAATGGATTTAGAGCTATTGCCGATTATGTGCATTCAAAAGGGATGAAATTTGGAATTCATATTATCAGAGGCATACCGCGGCAAGCCGTTGCTGAGAACACTCCAATAATGGGAACGAATTATCATGCTAGCAATATTATACATTATGCACCTCGCTCCTGGACAAATACGATGCACATGGTTGATATTAATAAACCCGGGGCACAGGAATATTACAATTCAATCTTTAAAATGTATGCAGAATGGGGTGTCGATTATATCAAGGCAGATGATATGATGAAGCCATTTTATCACGCCGGTGAAATTGAAATGATGCACAAAGCGATACTCAACAGTGGTCGCTCTATGGTATTGAGTTTATCCTGGGGAGAAGCACAGCTTTCCTATGGCGATCATTTGGTGGAGAATGCCAACCTTTGGCGCATTTCAAAAGATTTTTGGGATCGCTGGGAGGATATAGAACGCATGTTTGATCTTACCTCACATTGGGTGCCTTTTATTGGCGAAGGGACCTGGCCCGACGCCGATATGCTCCCCATCGGAAATTTGTGTTTGTCGGGCTACCCCAGTGGAAACAAACCTGAACATTTAAGTGAGCTCACTGACCATGAGATTCGGCTGATGATGTCGCTTTGGAGCATTGCACGCTCACCATTAATGTGGGGTGGCGATCCGGTTTCGACACCTGAAAAATACGAGCAATTTCTTTTAAACGAAGAAGTACTTGAAGTAAACCAGAACAGTGCAAACAATCACCAGGTTTTTATTGGCAAGGAGTCGAGGGTTTGGATAGCAGACGTCCCCGGAACAGCAGACAAATATTTGGCCCTATTTAACCTTAGCACAGAAGAACAGGAAGTAACGTTCGAATTCTTCTGGGAAAAATTGCAGGGAGAATATCAGCTCCGAGATTTATGGCTTAAAGAAGATATTGACAAGGTGAGAAATAAAATTACTCAACTATTGGCTCCACATAGTGCAAAAATCTATCGTTTAACTAAAATTGATTAATCTGATCTCAATGAAGTACTTCTATTTTACTGTAATATTTCTTTTAAACTTGAACTTAAATAGCATAGCACAAAATCCAAAATTACTAATGGTAGTACCTCCTGACAAATTTCATGATTCCGAGTTTTCAGATCCAATGTTAGCTCTTGATTCGGCTCAAATTGATGTGATAATATCCAGTCTGAAAGTTGGTAATATTGGTGGTGTTATGGGAGACACCATTCAGGCTACATGCTTATTAAATGAGGTGAAGGTCGACGAATTTGATGGAATTTGTATAATGGGAGGCAAAGGTACCGGGCAGTATCTTTGGAATAATGAATTAGTAAATGAACTCATTAATGAATTTGAGAAAAGAGAAAAACTTGTTACTGCAATTTGTGCAGGAGCAGTTTCACTGGCACGAGCTGGAGCTCTGAAAGGTGTACCCGCCACAACCTACCCGGTAAAGGGCTTTGTTCGTCAGCTTGAAGAAAACGGGGCTATTTATTCTCCCGACTCAGTTGTTGTTGACGGAAATATAATAACCGCAAACGGCCCGTCTGGTGCACATTCATTTGGTCGCGTTCTGGTATCGAAACTTAATAATGCGAAATTAGCGGGTTATTTATTTGCCCATATGACCAAAGAAGATTACGGCCATTTATATTATTCTATTTCGGAAGATGGTTTAAACTGGACTTTACTAAATGAAGGGAAACGTATCAACGAGGCTTATCGCGGTCATCCGGATATTTGCAAGGGACACGACGGCCGGTACTATCAGATTGGTGTAGAAGAAAACACTGGTCGCCCTATACTTTGGAGTTCGGATGATCTGCTGGAATGGAAAGAGGAAATGGACCTGCCGTGCGATGTGTTTGAAAAAAACCTTGGGCACAAGGCCAATGCTTCGTGGTATGGTGCCCCTAAAATGTATTACGATGAAGCTACATCAAAGTATATTATTACATGGCACTGTCCCAAAGAAGGAATTGCCCGGGAAGATGCTTCAAATTACTGGTGCAGTATGCGTACTTTTTTTGTGACAACTTCCGACTTAAAATCGTTCAGCTCGGCAAAACGCCTGTTCGATTTCGAAATGGGGACGATTGATGTCATCATTCGAAAAGAGGGTGAATTGTATTATGCCATAATTAAAGATGAATGTGAAGCCAACGAATTCTGGCCCACTGGCAAAAGTGTCCGGATTTGTGTATCTGAAAAACTTGAAGGCCCTTATTCCTATCCGGGGGATAAAGTATCACCCAGTTACCGCGAAGCACCCACTGTAATTCACAAAAAGGATGGAGGTTGGCTGATGTATTTCGAGCAATACCCGGGCGTACAATATGAAGCGGTGCAGGCTCCTTCGCTGATGGGACCGTGGTACGATGTATATACTATGAAAATAAAAATTCCTGATGAGTGTCGTCATGGGTGTATGATTCCATTAACTGCCAATCAGTATAATGCAATCTTAAAGAAATACGGCTCAAATTGATTTTGAGACCTTATATCTTGAATTTTTGTTAGTTGTGATTTAAAATATAAATCGTTATAAATCAATTGTATGAATAAAATAGTTATAAAATTGATTTGCTAAATGTATACTGTATACAAAAATGTATATCTTTAAAAAATTTAAATGAATTGTGCTTACTCATCAAAGCCACAGATAAATAGAATTGTGGTATTTGTATACAAAAAACAATGTGATGATGAAAATTGAACATACTGATTTAAGCTTTGAAGTTTACAAAAGACTAAAAACCATGATATTGGCTAACGAATTCCAGCCGGGAGAAAAATTGGTACAGGAACAAATTGCTGCCTTGTTTGGGGTAAGTCGCATGCCCTTGCATAAAGCATTTCAAATGCTTGAAAATGAGATGCTGGTAGAAAATTTACCTCGTAGAGGTTTTTATGTTACCGAAATTGATAATGCAAAACTGCTTGATGCTTTTGAATGCAGGGAAGCTCTGGAAGGAATTGCTGCGCGGCGCACTGCACGGATTATCTCAGAAAGAGAACTGGAAGATTTACGTGCCTTGTTTAAGCCGTTTGTAGGCAAGAAAAAAATTGATTTCAAAAAATATATCGAAGCAGACCAGGCTTTTCACAATGCTGTGTTGCAGATTAGTGGAAACCAGATACTGCAGAAATTTGAAGTGGTTAAAAACATTACTTCGCAAACCTACCGGGGGGGCTTGATTCGCAAACCGGAAGAAACTTTACCGGAGCACCTGGCTATTATTGAGGCAATTGCTAACAGAGATGCTGCACTAGCCGAAAAATTAATGCGCGAACACTCCGTAAAAACACAAGAACTTATTCGTGATAAAATAAGGAAGGAATAACTAAACTAATATGAAACCAATGAAACGAACTATCATTCCTCAACGATTTATCCTTGTAACTTTTACCTTTTTAATATCGGTTTTAATGTATGTCGATCGTGCTTGCATTGGTGCTGCCAAAGGCAGTGTAAGCGACGAATTTGGCCTGACCAATATTCAATGGGCCTGGGTAATGGCCGCTTTTACTTTAGGGTACGCCTTGATGCAAACACCATCAGGAAAATTGGCCGATAAAAAAGGTGCTCGTGTTGTAATGAGCGGAATAATAACCGTTTGGTCGATTTTAACCGCACTAACAGGTACAGCCTGGAATTTTGTATCAATGATAGTTATTCGCTTCCTTTTTGGCGGCGGTGAAGCCGGTGCATTTCCAACACTATCGAAGGTGGTTTATAAATGGTTCCCGGTTAAGGAACGCGGGATTATTCAGGGAATAAATTTCTCCGGATCCAGAATCGGCGGTGCTGTGGCTTATCCAATAGTTGTGGCCTTAATTGCCCTGCTGGGGTGGCGAGGAAGCTTTTTTATTTTTGGGGCTGTGGGGCTCTTATTTGCCGCTGCCTGGTGGTTTTATTTTCGAAACTCGCCCGAAGAATCAAAATTAGTAGGTGAAGAAGAAGAACAATACATTCTTAAGACCCGGCAGCAAAATCAATCGGTGAAAAAAGAGGGATTAAGCTTTGCTAAAACACTGCAATCGAAAAATATGTTGCTGGCCATGGTCCAGTATATTGGCAGTAACTTCACCTTTTATTTCACCCTTACCTGGATGTTTCCTTATTTAAAGGAAGCTATGCAAAGTTCCGGCACTGCAGCCAGTTTTTGGGCTATGGCTCCTTTAATTGGTGGTGCAATCGGTAACTGGGTTTCAGGAATTGTGGTGGATAAAATTTACAAGTCGGGAAACCTGAAACTGTCGCGAAGATTACCTGCAATTATCGGTTTTGCCCTTGCCGCAATTGGCGTGATTTTAATGACCAATGCAACATCCGATATCAGTAAAGTGCTGTTTTTAACACTTGCGATTTTTGGCGCCGATATGACTTTGAGTCCGTCGTGGGCTTTCTGTATTGATATTGGTAAAGAAAATGCGGGTGCTGTATCGGGAACAATGAATATGGCCGGTAACCTTGGCGCTTTTACCTCGATTTTGGCATTTGGGTACCTGGCCGATGGATTGATCCGTTCGGGTGTCGATCCAAAAAATGCGCTGGCGGGTAACGATATGTTTTTTTACATCTGTGCCGGACTGAGCGTACTTTCAATTATCGCATGGCTGTTAATGAATCCGGAAAAAGAAATAGGAAATGAATAGAATTAAGTTTATCGGAATTACACTTGTTACAGCAATTGTTTTTGTAACAGGCTGTACTCAAACACAAAAACAAGTGCTTAAAACATCTGTATCCATTCAGGATAACATGTTTTTTATTAACGGTGAGCCTACCTATAAAGGTATATACTGGAATGGGAATAAAATGGAAGGCCTTCTGATGAACTCCAGAATGGTGCAGGGAATTTTTGATGACGAAAACCCTGAAACCCGTTTGTTATGGAAATACCCTGATACGGAAGAGTGGAGCCCGGATAGAAATACCGACGAGTTTATAGCTGCCATGCCTGCCTGGAAAGAACATGGTTTGCTTGCCTTTACGCTAAACCTTCAGGGAGGAAGCCCGACGGGCTACGGTAATAAAGGATGGAAAAACACCGCATTCGATGAAAACGGAGAATTGAAACCTGCTTATTTCGCCCGACTCGAAAAAATTCTGAATAAAGCTGACGAACTTGGTATGGTGTGCATACTGGGTTACTTCTATTTTGGGCAAGACGAGTTTCTTAACGACGAAGCAGCTATAATTAATGCTACCAACCTAACAACCGACTGGCTCCTGGACAAGGGGTACAGAAATGTGCTGGTAGAGGTTAATAATGAATGCAATGTAAAAGCTTATGATCACGATATTCTTAAGGAAGATCGTATTCACGAATTGATAGATCTGGTAAAATCAAAAACAAAAAATGGTTTTAGCCTGCTGACCAGTACAAGTTATGGCGGAAATTTCGTACCTCTATCCAACGTCGTTAAATCAGCCGATTTTATTCTTATTCATGGAAATGGGGTGGAGGATCCCGCACGAATTAGAGAGATGGTTCAGCAAACAAGGGAGGTTGAAGGTTACCGTGAAATGCCGGTTCTTTTTAATGAAGACGATCACTATGCGTATGATGCTTCTGATTACAATATGAAAGCTGCTGTTGAGTCTTATGCTTCCTGGGGGTACTTCGATTTTAGGAGGAAGGATGAAACTGATATTTCAATTGGATATCAATCTGTTCCGGTCGATTGGAGAATTAACTCAGAACGTAAACAGCAGTTTTTCGAAAAGCTTAAAGAAATAACAACGGGTAATTAATAAATTAAATGAAATTAGCATTAAACACCCTCGTTTACGAGGTAGGAAACAAAGGTCCTGAAGAATCATTGCGTTCAGCAGCCAAATACGGGTTTAAGTATATCGAATACGCCGGAATCCGCAAGGGAAATCCGCAAACCATGACGGCTGAGCAAAAACGCGAAGCCATTAGAATAGTAAAAGATAACGACATTCACAGCACCCAAATGTTGCTGGTGGCCACAAAAGACAGCGCACACCCTGATCCAAAAAAACGCGATGCCGTTTTCGATTATATGAAAACCTGTGCCGAGTTTCAGATGGAACTGGGCGGTCGTCAGTTGCTGGTATGCTGGGGCGGTGGATTATACGAGCTTGGCACTTCGCCCGAGCAATCGTGGATGTACATGGTTGAAAACGTAGGCCGGTTTGCAGAATGGTGTCTGGACAAGAATTTATTGGTGGGTCTGGAACTCGATCCTCATGTTTATTTTATCTGTAATAATACCTATAAATTGGCAAAAGCAATTGAAGATATTGGTCTGCCAAATATGTATCCCAATATCGATGTAGGGCACCTAGTTATTACTCGTGAAGAACCCGCGCAGTTGGAAAAACTTAAAAGTCGCATGATTCATGTTCATTTGAGCGAAACAGAAAGTTTTGCCCACACGAACAGTATTTTGGGAACCGGAGCTGTTCCTTTCCGCCAGTACGTTGATAAATGCATTGAACTGGGGATTGAAGAAAACTGTACGAAATTGGGTGAACCTTGTGTCGCCGGTATTGAAATGGGAAGCGAAGCAAGTGGCGGATTTGTTGAAGATCCTGACTTTTGGGTTGAGGAAAGCCTGAAATTCCTGGCGAAAGAATTGCCGCATGTTACGAGGTAAGTTTGCTGAGATATAACAAATTGAAAAACAAATAATAAGACATGAAAATATGTATCGACTGCGATGATGCAGCAGTAAATCTGAAAAAAGTACTTTTCGAGCATCTAAAAAATAAAGGTGTCGATATCACCGATTTGAATTATTCGGAAGGCAAAGAAAATGCCATGTATCCTGAGATTGGTTATAACCTGGCAAAAGAAATTCAGGCCGGAAATTACGACCGCGGAATCAGCATCTGCGGAACCGGATTGGGTATGGCTATGATTGCCAATAAAGTGGAAGGTGTATTCGCCGGAACGTGCCACGATGTTTTTTCAGCTGAAAGATTGCGTAAAAGCAACGATGCCCAGGTTATTACAATGGGCGAACGGGTGATTGGCCCTGAACTGGCCAAGACCATAATCGATGCATGGCTGGTTTCTGAGTTTGCCGGTGGTGGCTCTGCCCCAAAAGTGGCACAAATGCGCGAATTGGAAAAATTATCATTTCACCCACAAAATAAATAGAATGAACAGAAAATATTTTGCAATAACTATTGTAATGTTTCTCGGATTATTTTCTGCACAGGCACAAACACCGGTTTGGCAGGGAAAGGGAAGAATCATGGTTAGTTCTGACGGCAATGAACATGATCACGACGATTGGGCTGCGACACCATTGTCGCTGGCCTTACTATCAGCAGCAGGTTTGCAGGACAAGCTGGTTTTATACACGTACAGCGATCATATTTGGGGCAGCAATCAGGATCACCCAACGTCTCCTTCCGGGCTGAATTCCTATCAACATATGCGTGAAAGTGCCTTAAGAGGTGGCGAGTATTTTGGATTCAGTAACACAAAATTTATTTGTGCAGTTGATAATGCCGAAGTCGCGTACAAGTCAGTAAGCGATGAAATAAATAAATCGGATGCCGATAATCCCCTGATCATTGTTGCTGCAGGCCCTATGCAGGTTGTTGGCGAAGGAATTTATCGCGCCGATAAAGAAAAGCGCCAATTCGTGACCATAATATCACATTCCAACTGGAACAATCGTCATGCGGATAATCCTTCAAAACAATACTGGGATGTACACTCTGGATGGACCTTCGGGGAGATACAGGATGAGTTTGGAAATGTTGATGGTGGAAATCTAAATTGTATTCAAATTCTCGACCAGAACGGAGGCGATGATTACGATGGATTGAACACTGATATTGAAAAGTTTGATTGGATAAAAACTTCTCTGGCCCGCAATAACAAGTATTACAAAAAAGGCGCGTGGGCCTGGTTGTACGAACGCCAGGAAACATGCATCAAGAATAAAGGGAAAAATTTCGATCCTTCCGATGCCGGAATGATTATTTATCTGCTCACGGGTGTTGAAAAAACAAACCCGGATATGGCAAGAGTAATCATGGAAAATCCGGTTATAAAAGAATAAATTGTTAAACAGAATAACTATAAGAACATGCAAAAGTTTATCAACGACCCGTCAAAAGTAGTGGACGAAATGCTGGAAGCGTATGTGAATGTGCATTCCGATTTGGTTCGACCAACCGGGAACGACCGGGTAATTAAATACAAAGATGCACCCATTGAAGGCAAAGTAGGAATTGTAACCGGAGGAGGATCGGGACACAAACCTGCATTTATTGGTTATGTGGGGCGAAATATGGTTGATGCCGTTGCCTGTGGTGAAATATTTTCGTCGCCTCCTGCACAAATGTTTTACGATGCCATTAAGGCCGCCGATGGTGGTCGGGGAGTTGCCGTTTTATATGGCAATTATGCAGGTGATAACATGAATGTGGCTATGGCTATGGATGAGGCAGAAGACGATGATATTGAGGTTAAAAAAGTAGTAGCCAACGACGATGTACCATCGGCTCCAAAAGGTCAGGAAGCAAAGCGCAGAGGTGTAGCCGGCGAAATTTTGATGTGGAAAGTCGGTGGGGCAAAAGCGGCAATGGGAGCTTCATTGGATGAAGTGATCGCAGCTGCTCAAAAAGCAATTGATAATACCAGAAGCATGGGAATAGGATTAGCACCCTGTGCCATTCCCGAAGTAGGACACCCCAATTTTAAGATCGAAGAAGGGACAATGGAAGTAGGTATTGGGCATCATGGCGAACCGGGTATCGAAGTTTGTAAATTGGAATCTTCAGCAAAAATAGCACAACGTTTTTGCGATGTAATCCTGCCTGATCTTCCTTTTAACAGTGGTGATGAAGTTGTTGTTTTAATATCGGGGTTGGGTTCAACTCCGGTAATGGAGCAGTACATCGTTTTTAACGATGTTGAAAAAATATTGGCAGAAAAGGGAATAAAAATATACCTGTCGTACGTGGGCAACTATTTTACATCGCTTGAGATGGCCGGTGTAACCTGTACTTTAATGAAACTGGATGACGAGCTGAAGGAATGTATGGACTATGAATGCGACTCGGTTGGCATGCGACAGTTCCAACGCTAAAGTTGGCAAAAATGAAAACATTCACGAATAAAGAGGGCGCCCTGATCATTGAAAAAATGATTTTGGTGATCAATGAGAACAAGCAATACCTCAGCGACATCGATGGCCTTATTGGCGATGGCGACCATGGTATCAACATGAACAAGGGATTTCAGATGTGTAAAGAGGAACTGGATACTAATCCGGGTGATTTGGCACATGCAGCAAAAACCCTGTCAAAAATATTAATGATGAAAATCGGAGGTTCTATGGGGCCGCTTTACGGAAAACTGTATCGCGGTTTTGCCAAAGAACTCACCGGAAAAGAACAAATCGGTATCCAGGAAATGGGTGCAGCTTTGGAGGGGATGTTAAGCTCAATTCAAAGCATATCGCCGGCAAAGCCAGGTGATAAAACATTGATGGATACGCTGGTACCTGCTGTTGAAGCCTACAAAAAAGCTCAGGCAGAGGGAAAAGCATTCGACACGGCACTGGATGAAATGAAAGCAGCAGCCATTGTTGGACGCGATTCAACCAAGGATATGCTTGCTCAACTGGGGCGTGCCAGTCGTTTGGGAGAACGCTCACGTGGTGTGTTGGATGCCGGTGCAACTTCGTGCTGTTTGCTGCTCGAAACACTGGCCGATACTGCAAAAGAATTAATGAAATAGCAAATAATTAGAACAATTAAATAGAGAAGATCATGTCAGAAATAAAACAAGGAGTTATAATTGGGTTTCTTGGAAAAACGCAGGATCGTTTTTCGGAATACCAGGCACCGGTATCAACCGGGCAGAAATTAGAGTTTGTATCGAAAATTGATGGTTTTACAGGAGTAGAAATGGTTTTTCCTTACGAGAATGAAGGACCGGCAGAAACCAGGGCATTAATGGATAAATACGGTTTGGAGTTTGCCGCAATCAATGTTAATATTAAAAAGGAAACCGAATGGGTCCCCGGTGCACTTTCTCGTCCCGATAAAGGAATCCGCGACCGCGCTGTGTCAATGATCAAAAAGGCAAAAGATTTTGCCAAAGCAGTGGGAGCACCTCATGTTACTTGTTGTCCATTGAGCGACGGTTATGACGTTCTCTTTCAAATAAACTATAAAACCGCCTGGAATTATATGGTTGAAACCTTTGCCGAGGCGGCCGATTATTTGCCGGAAATTCCTCTGTTTCTCGAACCAAAGTATTCAGAAACACGTGTGCACTGTCAGATCGATTCAACCGCAAAAGGAGTGTTGTTGTTAAAAGATATCCAGTGCAAGAATACCGGTATTACCATCGACATGGGACACTCTCTGCAAAGCCAGGAAAATCCTGCTCAGGCGCTTTCCCTTATTTATGAAAATGGTTTTGATGCCTACATTCATACCAACGATAACGATACCAAAGCCGACTGGGATTTGATTGGTTCAAGTCGTCACTTTCTGCATTACATCGAAATGATGTTTTGGGCGCAGGAATACGGTTACAATAAGTATTTTACAACGGATGCATCACCTCGAATATTCGATGTTTTGGAGTTCTTTAACCGGCATTCTGAAGTTACAAGCGGAGCCTATAAACTGGCACAAAAATTAAACCGAGAACAGATTATGGAAATGATGCGCACCGAAGATTACAATGGTTTAATGAAAATGGTAAACAAGGAAATTTACCGGATATAATAACAAACAAGCAATAAATAACAAAAAAACAAACCAATATGAAAAGGGGTAAACATTTCTTTTTGGCCTTGATTTTATGTATAGGCGCAAGCGAACTTTTTGCGCAGGACTATACCAATGCCATTGTTAGGGATGATGTTGTTTTTGAAGAAAATGACGGAATGGTTGCTGTTGAAGCCGAATATTTCTTCAAACAATCGAAAAATGACATTCGACAATGGTACCGAACTTCAAAAAATGAACAGGCAAAAGTTGGGCGAGATGAAGATGGTCCACATTGCAAGGATGCCGGGAACAATGCTTATCTTGAAATATTACCGGATACTCGTGTAACACATGACGACAAACTTATTGCCGGAGAAAATTTCAGCAACAACGCTGGAATGATGGGAGTGCTTCATTATAAAGTGAAAATTAATACGCCGGGTAGGTATTATGTTTGGGCCCGTGCCTATAGTGCCGGTGCCGAAGATAATGGCTTACATGTGGGTATTGACGGTGCCTGGCCTGAAACAGGGCAGCGCATGCAATGGTGCGAAGGAAAACACAGCTGGCGCTGGGAAAGCAAACAACGCACAGCAGAGGTTCATTGCGGCGAACCTTACCTGATTTATCTTGATATTGAAAAAGCCGGGGTACACGAGATAACCTTTAGCATGCGCGAAGATGGTTTTGAATTCGATCGCTTTTTGCTTACCAATGAAAAAGAATTCATACCACAGGGCATTGGCCCTGATGTTAAAATCGCTTTAGGCAAATTGCCTGAATCCTACCCGGTGGTGACAGAAAATCCGGTTTCAAAATAATCATTTTGATAAAGCGTGGAAAAGGCTGTTTAACGAATAGAACACTTTCGTAACTCAGTATTTCCAATTGGATGAACAAATTTTGTACAGGTAAGAACGGGGTGCTAGCATAATAAAACTTCGTCAGCCAGACTAAACGACACTGACGATAACAAAGGCCATTAAAATAGGATGATAATCGTGGTGCTCCACTGGATAAAAATAAACATGTGGTAGTACTTTTGTATAAGCGTTGGTTATCGATACAAGAAGTATAAAGCACTGAGGGGTAGTGAAATGGCTGTCCCTCTTTTTTGTGCACTGTACAATAGTGTTAAACTTGCGTACTCTCAGGAAAGTACAAATGACACTAAAAGAATAGGTTTGCTTCCAAAGAAATAACTATTCGAACTTATCACTATGAAACTTAAACTGCTCTTTATTTTTATTCTTGGTTTAGGAGTAACTTTAACCGCGAGTGCACAATTTCTGGTTCAGCCCGATTACGATGCCCAACCCATAAAACCAGTGGTAAAAGGTTTGTCTCACCCGCATGTTTGTGTTGCACCCGATGGCTGGAATTATTTAACCGGAACCGTTGGCGATCCTAAAAAGGATTTTGAAAACGATGGTATTTACCTTTGGAAATCGAAAGATTTAAATAATTGGCAGGAGTTGGGAAAAGTTTTTGATGTTTCTGAAATTACCTGGCAGAAAAGGGGAGAGCCGGTTTATGGAACGAATCACTCAAAACGCAGATCAGGATGTCGTGGTGCAGAACTACATTTTATAAAAGGTGAATATTACCTGGTTTATTCAACAGTTTACCAATCCATTGGGGTTTTAAAAAGCAAAACAGGAGATGCAGAAGGGCCATACGAAGATTGGTCGAAATTATTACCCTGGGGCTATGATCCTTCGCTTTTTGAAGATGAAGATGGAAATGTTTATCTCACCTGGAACGGGGGGTATATTGCACGTTTATCTGATGATTTGAAAGCACTGGATGAAAGACCGAAAGCTATTATTCCTGAAATCTTTCCGTCAAAAGGTTGGGGCGAATATCCTGTATTGGATAAAGTGGGAACAGCCGGGGCGCATATAATAAAGCTGAATGGTAAATATTGTTTGGTAGCCAGCGATCTGCAACATAGAATGGGAACCTGGTGCGATGATCAGTTCCTCTCTGTTTCTGATGGAGATATCTATGGTCCATACCACCGTCGTGAGTTTGTCGTGCCACATGCGGCACACTCTTCTATTTTTAAAGACAGAGAAGGTAACTGGTGGAGTACCTTTGCGGGTAATTCAGATGATCCTTATGCCATGTTCACAGGCTCAACAGGATTAATTCCTCTGGTGCAAGGAACACGATACCGGTTAAAACCCTCGCCGAAAGTTATTCTGGAGAAAGGAGTAATTGGCAGCATGCATCCTGTAAAATCGGTGAAAGATATTTTTATGCGTGATCCAAGCATTTGTGTCGGACATGACGGTGCTTATTATTTGGTTTCAACATTAGGTCAACCTTCACAACCTCCGTTTGGTGGTTTGAAAATGTGGCGTTCAACCGATCTCGAAAACTGGGATGCCTTGGGTTATATTTGGAACTGGGATAAAAACGCCACCTGGCAAACTAATCGAAAACGCGACGAGCCGGATCGGAAAGAAATGTTATGGGCTCCGGAAATTGCCTACATCAACGGAACTTACTGGATTTGTTTCAGCCACAGTTTGACACCACGAGTAACTTCTTTGATAAAAAGTTCAACCGGCCTGCCTGAAGGACCTTATATTGACCCCGTTGGAGGCCCGGTTAGTGATGGCATCGACGGATTTCTGTTTCAGGATGAAGATGGTGAAGTGTATTATTTATGGGGAGGCGGACAAATGGTAAAAATGAAAAAGGATATGAGTGGATTTGCCGAAGAACCGATAACAATTTTAGCCGGAGGTTGGGAAAAAATGGGATACGAAGGCTGTTGTTTGATTAAATATAAAGGGAAATACATTCTCACGGCTTCTGACCATAGTGGTGATCATAATGGCACTTACGATTTAATGTACGCTATTTCCGATAATGTCGAAGGACCCTATTCTGAGCGTCGTTTTGCAGCGGGACATGCAGGACATGCCACCTTATTTCAGGGAACTGACAATAAGTTGTATTGCACGGTTTTTGGCAGCGATTCGCACTGTCCGGTTCATCAGCAGCTTGGTATTATTGAAGTTGATTTTGATGAGGATTTTAACTTTATCATCAAAGACACAAAGGTCGGATATTAAATAATGAAAGGGATTCTTGTATTATTATTATTTTTGTGCTTCAGCCAGATTTTGTGGAGCCAGCAAGACAGGGAGTGGAAACTTGGTGATATACCTATTCGCGACCCTTATATTCTTTCAGTTGAGGAACAGGAGACTTATTACCTGTACAGTGCTACCCGTGGTGAATTTAAAGGACCCAATGGCAGGCAGGGGATTTGCGTTTATAAGAGCAGTGATGTAAGTAGTTGGGAAGGCCCATTCATTGTTTTTGAAAATCCTGAAGGTTTCTGGGCCGATCCCGATCACGGAATTTGGGCTCCCGAAGTGCATCGATACAACGATAAATACTATCTGTTTGCCACTTTCACCAATGCAAAAGATACAATTGAGATAAGGTTGGATGGAACTCCGGTAATGTTGCGGGGAACACAAATACTTGTAGCCGATAGTCCCATGGGACCTTTTCATCCTCTTAGTTCGGAAAAACCAATCACTCCCGAAAATTGGTCGGCACTGGATGGAACCTTATGGTTTGAGGATGGAAATCCTTTTATGATTTTCTGTCATGAATGGGTTCAGATTAACGAAGGAACATTTGAAATGGTTGAACTTCAAACTGATTTATCCGGATTTGCAGGTAAGCCACAAACAATTTTTAAAGTCAACGACGCAACCTGGGTAAAACGTATGGATTTATTGGGTAAGAAATTCAAAGGACAATCGATCCCCGGTTTTGTATCCGACGGTCCTTTTATATATCGACTTCCTTCCGGAAAGATAATCTGTCTTACCTCCAGCTTTGGCGAAAAAGGGTATTCTCTTTCCTATGCAGTTTCTGAATCAGGAAAACTGGCAGGACCCTGGTTTCATCCTGAAGAACCACTTTTAACCGGTGGACACGGACATGGAATGCTGTTTAAAACATTCGATGGAAAGTTGATGTTGTCCTGTCATTATCCCAATACAAGTCCGTCAAAGGCAGTAATTTATGAGGTTGAAGAATTGAATAGTGGTATAACAATAGTGGGTAAATACAAATGAAACAACGGATATTATCAATATTATTATTCTTTGTGATGGTGGCATCAGCCCAGGAAAAACCTAATGTACTTTTTCTTATTGCGGATGATATGAATGATTACGGTTTTTACGAAACTGTTCCGCAAATTAAGATGCCGTATCTTGATAATTTTAAAAAAAGTGCTGTGGTTTTTGAGAATGCCAATTGTGGATCACCCGTATGCACACCATCGCGAGCTGCTGTTTTTAGTGGATTATTTCCGCACAATACCGGTGCGTATTTTAATGGTTGTGATCCTTGGAACAAATCGGAAAAGCTTAAGAATCAGGAAACGCTTTCTGAAATGTTTAAACGAAATGGCTACGAAACTTTTGGTCGCGGAAAGTTGTATCATGCTAAACTTGCCCCGGGCCGCATCGAAAATAACTTTGATAACAGACCTCTTTATGGCGGAGGTTTTGGCCCTTTCCCGGATGAAGAGCATCAGATTAAAGGTAAATTCTGGGGAATACAGGCATTTCCTGATTCCATTTTTCCTGATGTGAAAAATGCGGATGCTGCCGTTGATTTTCTAAACCAAAATCATGAAAAACCATTTTTTCTGGCTTTAGGTTTGTGGCGACCTCATACACCTTTTACCTGTCCCCAGCGATTTTATGACATGTACAACATTGACGATGTTGAACTTCCAAAGGGGTACAATGAGAACGATCTTTCAGATATTCCGGAAATTGCCAAAGAATTGCTGGATCCATTCGGACGTTTTAATCCCGGAAATACTGAGGAATGGAAAGAACTTATTCGTGCATACTATGCATGTACTTCTTTTGCTGACTGGAGTATTGGCCGCGTTATTGATGCCCTGGATAAAAGTAAATATGCTGATAATACTATTGTTGTATTTTGGTCGGACAATGGATATCATTGCGGCGAGAAAAACCATTGGGAAAAGAATACACTTTGGGAACAGGCAGCAAAAACACCTATGGCAGTTCGTGTCCCAAAAGCAAGAGGAAATGGCAAACATTGTTTTGCCCCGGTTAATTCGGTTGATTTGTATCCAACATTAGCAGAGTTGTGTGGTTTGGATCAAAAAAGTAAAACCGACGGAAAAAGTTTGAAACTTTTGTTGGACAATGTGGAACTCGATTGGCAACCCGCACTTACTACCTTTGGCGAAGGTTTTGCATCGGTGCGCGACAAACGATACCGATACATCAGATATTCTGATGGAAGTGAGGAATTATATGACCATTTGTGTGACCCTTTCGAGCTCAAAAATATTGGAGAAGATCCGGAATTAAAGAAGGTAAAAGAACGGTTAAGAAAGTATATCCCTAAGAAATTTACAAAAGAGTTAACAGGAAGAAGAAGTTAGTTAATAAACAAGAAATCAACTAAATTCTTATGTTGAAATTTAAGCAGTTATGCATTATATACATTTAATATAGATATTTTTGCAGAATTAAGAGGAGAAAGAGTATGAAGCGGTGGATTATTTTTAGTGTAGTTATACTGTTGACCCAAGTATTATGTACAGCCCAAAACAATAAACGCTTTCGCCATTTAGACGTTAACCGAGGCCTTGTGCATACCGATGCAACCGCCATAACGGAAGATGCAAAGGCTTTAATTTGGATTGGCACAAACGCCGGAATACAACAATTTGATGGTCAACAAACCAAGTTGTTTTTTAACACAACCTCTAAAACTAACCAGGTTTACAATAATCGCATCCTTGATTTGTACGCTAAAGGGAAATTACTGTGGGTGGCAAGCGAAGGAGGTTTGCACCTCTTCGACTTAGAAAAAGAAAAACACATTCCTTTGAGTTATTCCGGGGTGAATTTTAATGCGTCTCCTCAACAGGTTTCAAAAATTATTGGTTTAAAAAACGATGTATGGTTGGTTAGCCAGGGGAGTCTGTACCGAGCACGTTTAAATGAGGGCAAGCAAGAGCTGGATGTTCAGAAGATATCGGACCTTACAAATGTTCCCGAGGCATTCAAAACCTGTGAGATAGTTTCATTAGAAACAGACCAAAAAGATGTATTATGGGTAGGAACCAGTGCAGGGGTAGCTACTTTGTTATCGAAGAATGATACTATCGAATTTCTTGAATTTGCAAATAATAACAAACAGACTTTAGGATTTGTGCAGGCAAGAATAAATCATCTTCGGTTTCATAACAACCAGTTATGGTTTGTAACGCCTAATTATTTACAAGTATTTTCACTCGAAAACAACAATTACCGTTTACGAAGTTTGTTAAAAACCATCTCTCTTGATGAAGCTTTCATAGGTACGGAATGGGAGCATGAGTTTCGAAGTTTGAATGATTTTTTGGTCGACGGGGAAAATAATTTTTGGTGTGGAACCAGCGCCGGGTTGCTCTTTATTAACGAACCTTTAAGCCAAAGTCCCCAGTCGCAAATATTTAATCATTCGCAGTATAACCCATTTTCCATTTCTTCAAATAATATATCGAAATTATTGCTCGACCACTCCAACTGTTTGTGGGCTTCAACTTGGGCCGGAGGAGTATCATTCCTCGATTTAGAACAAAAGCAATTCAATTTACTGGTGAAAGACCCGAGCCGCAAGGGATATTCACTTACCGACCCCTTTGTGAGGGCAATTACTCAGGATAATTTGGGCAGGGTGTGGGTAGCTGGACAAAGTGAAGGAATTGATTTTTACAATCCAGAAACAGGAGAATGTGTGCCCCTTAAAATTGGCAACATACAAAACGAATCGCTTACCAGTACGCGAGTAAGGTCGTTAAAATATCACAAAAATAAAGTATACATTGGAACTACCGAAGGGCTTGATATTATAGATTTGATAACGAACAGGATTTATAATTATCCCGGAATTTTTGGGCAATCGAATCCTGCCTATTCTATGGATTTTGATCCTTATGATAACCTCTGGGTGGGGACTTGGCGTGGAGGCTTGTTTCAGTTTAGAGTTGAGAATAATAAACCCATTAAAATTTTGGAGATTAATGAAAACAAGACGAATCGTTTATATTTAAGTTCTAATCAGGTGAACTATGTGTTTGTTGATAAGACCAAAAACGAGGTGTTAGTCGGTACTAAAAAAGGATTAAACCGATTGTTGCTCGGAAATTATGGATGGGTGAATAACATCATTTACTACCGCAGCAACGAAACCGATTTGTCTTTAAGCAGCGAGTACGTTTGGCCAATCCAAAAAGAAAACGATACTGTATATTGGGTAGGAACTCTCGGAGGTGGACTAAATCGTTTTGTTTTGCTTGACGGCTGGGACGAAAACCATAACGGTAATTATAAGGCCAATTCTTTTTCTGTTGAAGAAGGTGCCCCTGCAAATGATATTGAATCGTTACTAACCGATGATGACGGTAATCTCTGGATTGGTTCGAAAGGCCTGTCGATGTTTAATTCCAAAAATAATGAGTTCTGGAATTTTGATGTAAATGACGGGCTGCAAAGCAATGGTTTTAAAATTGGTTCAGCTTACAAAAATGATGATGGGATTTTGTTCTTTGGAGGCATAAAAGGAATGAACCATTTTGATCCTCGCGATATTAAGCGTAATGAAATAAAACCTACCATTATTTTAAATGGCTTGCGTATTCGTAATACCGAAATTTTACCGGGGCAAGAAGTGAACGGGCGTATTTTATTGGAATCAGGTTTAGCCTACAAAAAGGAATTAGAATTAAATTATAAAGAAAATGAGTTTTCGTTATCGTTTGCGTCATTGCACTACGCCAATCCTGAAAAGTGTCATTATAAATACCAACTGGTAGATTACGATTCCGATTGGAATTTTATTTCAGGGCAATATCCGGTGGCTAATTATTCGAACCTTAAATATGGTAATTACATTTTTAAGGTCGACGCCACCAATGGTGATGGTTTGTGGAGCGAAAATCCAATTGAATTGGAAATACATATTAGTCCGCCGTGGTGGTTTAGCGCTTGGGCATACATCGCATATTTTGTGTTGTTTGTAAGCATGTCGGGAGGCGTATTCTATTATACCAACCGTTGGATGAAATTACGAAACGAGTTAAAATTGGTTGAATCCGAAGAACAGAAAAAGGAGGAGTTGCACCAAATGAAACTACAGTTTTTTATGAATATATCGCATGAGTTTAAAACACCGCTAACCTTAATTCAGACTCCAATTGAGAAACTGAAAATGGGTAAGCTGCAAGTTGACGAACAAAATAAAATGTTGAATTTGATATCGGAAAATGCCAATCGTTTATTAAAATTGGTTAGCGAACTTATGGATTTCCGAAAGGCAGAAGTGGGGCGATTGGAACTACATGCAGGAAAAGGTGATATAAAAGAATTTGCTGAAAAAGTGTATCAGCAATTTGTGCCGCTTTGCCAAAACAGTTCAATTGATTATTCGTATTCGTGCGAGGTTGTTCCTGAAGTTTGGTTCGAACCCGAAAAAATGTCGACAATTTTGTACAATCTGCTTGCAAATGCTATTAATTACACAGAAGAAGGCGGTTCGGTAAAAATGAACGTTTTTCAGAAGGAACGAAAAGGATTACAGGTGTTTTATGACCATAGTATTGAAGTTGGTGAAGCCCATGCAAACAACAATTATATTTATATTCAGGTAATTGATACAGGCATTGGGATTTCTAAAAAGTCTATTGGTCAGATTTTCGACCGCTTCTACCACATGAATACTTCGAAAACCAAACACCTTGGCACGGGAATTGGCCTGGCCTTGTTGAAAAACCTGGTTCTGCTGCATCATGGTCATGTTATTGTAAGTAGCCAGAGAAATGTGGGAACCGAATTTTTGGTGGGTTTACCTATTGGCGATGATCATTTACAAGCGGAAGAAAAATTATTGGAAATGGCCGATGCTATGCAAATAGAACTGGAAGAAGTGGCAATTCATAATGTTGAAAATACCCCGGATTTGCCGAATCACGTTCTGGATGAATTAAATGCCATGCCCATATTACTTTTGGTTGAAGATAACAAAGAACTGCGGGATGTATTACACGAACATTTTGCCCATGACTTTAAAGTTATTGAAGCGGAGAACGGAAAAGATGCTTTGGCAAAAATGGAAAATAAAACGATCAACCTGGTGGTGAGTGATATTATGATGCCAGAAATGGATGGTTTGGAGTTGGTTAAAACTTTGCGAGAAGATATTCAAACCAGTCACATTCCTATTGCTTTGTTAACTGCAAAATCATCGATTGAAGACCAGATTGCCGGAACCGAAGCTGGTGCCGATTTGTATTTTCCCAAACCGTTTAGTCTGAAACTGATGGATTTAAAAATTAGGCAATTACTTGATTCTCATCAGAAACTGAAAGATAAATATGCCTCCAATGTTTTTGCAGAAAGTCGCGAACTGGCACGCACCCAAAAAGACAAAGAGTTTCTGGAACATTTTATGGAACTGGTAGATGAGAATATTGATAATAACGATTTTTCCATCAACCATATTTGCCGGGAAATGAGCATTGGACGTACCAATTTGTATAAGAAAATACGTTCATTAACCGGGCAATCAATGGGCGAATTTATTCGTGGATTGCGACTAAAAAAAGCGGCAAAAATTCTCATTTCCGAAGATGTTTCTATTTCCGAAGTACTGTATCGGGTAGGAATTAACAGCAATTCGTATTTCACAAAATCTTTTAAAGCTCAGTTTGGAATGACGCCGACAGAGTTTATTCAGCAGAATGTAGGGAATTGCAATTAACCTAATATGAACCTATTTACCAATATGTTGAACAAAATTCCTAATGGGTATTAATTCTTCTGATTAGTTTTGTTTTGTAAAAATCAATAAAGATGAAACTTTTACATAGCTATTTGGAGCTATAAAAGGAAACGAATATGTAAAATATTCATATTTGGGAAGATATTTGTCACAAATAGGTGTTCCATACAATGCATATTATATAATCTTAGTCATATGGAAATTAAAAATATTTTACTTTTAGCATTGATTGTTTCAGTGTTTATAGGATGCAATCAGAAATCACAAAATAAGCAAACACAAGAAGACTCAACATCTAAACCAAATATTGTTGTTATTTATCTCGATGATCTGGGTTATGGAGATGTAAGTGCCTATGGTGCTACAGAAATTCAAACACCAAACATTGATCGTTTGGCAAAAGGAGGCGTAATGTTTACTGATGGACATGCATCATCGGCAACTTGTACACCGAGTCGTTATGCCCTGTTAACCGGAGTTTATCCGTGGCGAAATAAGGATGCCAAAATTTTGCCGGGCACTGCACCGCTGATTATTGATACCGCACAGGTAACCATTCCTAAAATGTTAAAAGAGCTGGGGTATTATACCGGAGTGGTTGGAAAATGGCACCTTGGCTTAGGTAGCGGTTATGTAAACTGGAACGAACATGTTTCGCCAGGGCCAAATGAAGTGGGTTTCGACTACTCGTATATTATGGCAGCCACACAAGACCGCGTACCAACAGTTTATCTTAAAGATGGCTTGGTGGAAGGCCTCGATCCAAATGATCCGATTGATGTAGATTATCAAAAAAATTTTGAGGGCGAACCAACCGGGAAAGATAATCCAGAGTTATTGACTATGAAGTGGCACCACGGTCATAATAGTTCTATTATAAATGGTATTCCGAGAATTGGTTTTATGAAAGGTGGTGAAAAAGCGAAATGGAGTGATGTGGATATGGCTGACCATTTTCTGGGAAAAGCACAGAATTACGTGAGGAAACATAAAGACAAACCTTTCTTTTTATACTATGCCTTGCAGCAACCACACGTCCCACGGATACCAAATCCACGATTTGTTGGGAAAACCAATCTTGGTCCACGTGGAGATGTGATTGTGGAGGCTGACTGGTGTGTTGGCGAGTTTATGAGAACTCTGGAAGAAGAGGGGATTCTTGAAAATACGCTGATTATTTTCTCAAGCGATAACGGACCGGTACTTAACGACGGCTATTTTGATGACGCTGTTGAGCGAATTGGCGATCATGATCAAAATGGAGGGTTACGAGGTGGTAAATACAGTTTGTTTGAAGCTGGTACACGTGTTCCATTCATCTCTTATTGGAAGGGAAAGATTGAACCTAAAAAATCGGATGCTTTGGTTTGTCAGCTTGATATACTGGCATCATTGGCAAAGCTAACAGGAGCTGAAGTACCATCAACCGACAGCCAGGAATTATTAAATGTTTTAATGGGAAAGTCGGATAAAGGAAGAGATGAACTTGTATTGGAGGCATCTTCCCGCACAGCACTTCGAAAAGATAATTGGTTGATGATTCCGCCTTACAAAGGACCGGCAATTGCCAGTCAGGTAAATATCGAATTAGGAAACTCTGGAGAGTTTCAGCTTTATGATTTGAGTCACGACCTTAGCCAACAACAAAATCTTGCAAAAACAAATCCCAATCAACTTGATGTAATGATCGGGCGATATAGATCTGTTGTTGGAGAATTCAAGTCCGAAGTGGAAGCTTTGGAACTGAAATGATAAGCATATTTTGGTATGTTATTATAGAATAACCACTGATAATAAAAGCATCATTACTTTAAAAGTATACTATTTTTGTTAGACCTGATGTCATAAACAGAGCGGTATTTTCAAGTAATAGATGATGTGGATGTTTTGAAATGAAACTGCATGATAGATGAAGGCATTCATCTATTTATGGATATTTGAGATTGAAAAATACCAAAAACAAAACAAGTGGGATATATTTAACTTATTAGGAAAGTTTGCTAGTCCAAATAAAAAATGAATAATTTGTTATCTATAATTTGAGGATAGTGAATAAAAAAAATCAATTTAAAAATGAAAAAATTAGGGATTGCAGTAGTAATGATGTTTTTGGGTCTTCTCATATTTTCATGTGAGACAAAAACCAAAAACAATAATGAGAAGGACAAATTACCTGTTGAGACAGGTTTAAATAAAACTGAAAAAGCACAATTAGACACGACATTGATTTTTCAAGCTTCACTTGAAGGGAATGTGCAAACGGTACTAAATGCTCTGGACGCTGGATTTAAGCCTAATACTATTGATGAAAATGGAAGAACAGCTTTAATGTTAGCTGCTTATAACGGAAACACTGAGATTGTAAAACTTCTTATTGCTCGAGGGGCGGATGTTAATTATTCCGATAAGGTTGATAGAACAGCACTAATGTATGCATCAACCGGCCCTTTTGTAAATACTGTTTTAACCTTATTGGAGGCTGGTGCAGAGCCAAATTTGATAGAAAAAGAAGAAAATTGGACGGCTGCGATGATGGCATCAGCAGAAGGGCAGCTTGAAGTTTTAAAAACACTTGTTACCTATGGTGCCGATCTGGATATGGTTGATATCGATGGAGAATCCTCATTGGATTTTGCCAATTCAAACGGACATTCGGCTGTAGCTCAATATATTAAATCCAAAAAATGAATAGGCAATTCTTGCCAAACATTAAAACGAAGATTCAAAGAAACTTAAACATGAAGAAAATATTATTCCTTCTTTTTGGCATAGTTCTGTTTCAGGCGCAAGGACAAGAACTACCCGTTTTAAAAATATCGGATAATCAAAGATATATTGTAACTCAGGATAATGAACCTTTTTTTTGGTTAGGAGGTACAGCATGGGAGTTGATTCATCGCTGTAATAAGGAAGAAATTGATCAATATCTGACAGATAGGGCAAAAAAGGGATTTACAGTAATACAAACAGTAATTCTTGCCGAGCTGGACGGTCTTAATACTCCAAATGTATATGGTGATAAACCATTATTTAATAACAATCCGGAAAAATTGAATCCGGCATATTTCGAGTTAGTGGACTACGTTGTAAAGAAATCAGAAGAGCTTGGTCTTTATGTGGGATTACTACCAACCTGGGGAGATAAATTTAATAAATCCTGGGGTGTTGGTCCGGTTATTTTTGATAAACTAAATGCAGAAATTTATGGCCAAAAATTGGGAGAGCGATACAAGTCAAATAATAACATTATCTGGATATTAGGCGGAGACCGCGTGCCTGAAAATGAGCAGCATTCAGCTATAATACGCGCTATGGCAAAAGGTCTTAGGGAAACAGATTCAACACATTTGATTACTTATCATCCTTCAGGAGGTAAAAATGCTATTGATTATTTTAATGAAGACTGGCTTGATTTTGATATGTTTCAGAGTGGCCATAACAGACTTACTAAAGAGTACCAATATGTATTAAAAGCGAATAAAAAGTCACCAAACAAGCCAACTGTTAACGGAGAGGCGAGATATGAAAATATAGAAGATCGGTTTTGGGAGAATGAAAAATTTGGTTGGTTAGACGATGCAGATGTAAGGGTTTCTGCTTATTGGAGTATAATCTCTGGTGCTGCAGGATATACTTATGGCTGCAATGATATATGGCAAATGTATGATATCGACAGACTTCCTAATTTACAGGCGCGTACCGACTGGAAAGTTGCCCTTAACTTTCCGGGGTCAACACAAATGGGATTTATGAGAAAGATGTTTGAAATGTTTCCTTGGCAAAATATGAATTATGACTCGTCATTAATTCTTAATGAAAATATAGAAAATGAATCATTTATAATTGCTTCAATTAGCAAGGAAAGAGATTTAATTTTTGCCTATACACCAAAAGGCAAACAGATAGTTCCTGATATCTCAAAAATGAAGGCAAATACTGTCTACAGTTATTGGTTTAATCCCCGTAGCGGGAAGATAAAATACATTGATCAATACGAAAAGGATTCTCAACCGGTATTTAAACCATGGGCAGAAGGCTGGGGGTGTGATTTTGTTTTAATCCTTACCGGGCAAAAACTCGATATTGAAAAGTTTAATGCTGAATAAATTCAAATGGAATTCAGCTAAATAATCCGATCTTTCGTTTATTTCATTTTTTTTGCTTTTAAATCTAAAAGCAGATGTTACCGTCAACAAAACCGCCCCATAAGAAAATCGCTCACTTTCCGGTACCAGTAGTAAAACCTTATCATCTACTTATCGTTTTTCTGTTTTGCAAAAATCATCCAATGCCGCAAAAATTGAAGCAGACGCGATATTTCCAATTTCACTAAGATTGGTGAACCACTTGTGTGTCCACAGGTCCAATCCTCTTGCTTCAATTCCCTCAGCAAGTTTACCGTAAAAGAACATTGATGAGACATGAGGGACAACATAGTCGACATCCTTCGGATCGAGGTTATATTTTTTCAGGCAAAATTCCAGGTGGTCAACCCAGTAACGAATGATATTTGGTTTAAGCAAGCGGATATCCTGCTCAACGGTCATAACTGAACGATTGATAAGCTCCCGGCTTTCAAATTCCTTCCAGTTTCACTTCTCCATCACCACGAAATTCTATTCCTATGATAAAATCCCGGATAAAATAGATAGATATACCGTTTTGAAAGCTAGCAGACATTTAAGCCCATATTGGTTCATCTTTCACCTATTAAAAATGTATCAGACCGCTTCGCGACTGGGGCTATATTGATTATACCTCCTCAGGAAACGTGTATACCGGTTGTAACGTTTCCTGTATCACATTTGATACGGGAACTGCGACAAGAACTGATACTGGAAGGGCGACAAGAAGTAATACAGGAACTGCGACCGGAAGTGATATTAGAAGTGCGACCGGAAGTGCGACGGTTTATAAGGAAGTAAACAATACAAACAGAACAAACAATAATAAACAGGATCACCATAAAATCGTTAAAAATGGAAAGCAAAAGAAATCCACAGGGCGCTTCCACATCAACAACGATAAAGATTATTCGGAACCCTTATAAAGAAATTGCCCAGTTTAAAGATGGGATGTTCCGGTTTAATTTTACTGAAAGCAGAAACTGGCTGAAATACCAGGGGAAACAAATCTTTGGTTCGCACTTTTATATCGATCCGCTTGATCATTCACTGATTCATGATCTTTTGATCTATGCCATTGGAGACAAGGAAACAGCAAGAAAACGAAATCTGGACCTGAATAAAGGGATTCTGCTTACCGGACCGGTTGGATGCGGAAAAACATCGATTATGATGCTCATTCGTTATTTCTTTCCTCCCGATAAAAAATACCGAATAAAATCCACACGTAAAATTAGTTTTGAATTTGAGAGTGATGGTTTTAAAGTTATAGAACGTTATGCTCCAGAATCCGAAGTAAAGAATACCAAATTGCGAGCGCCCAATTATTTTTTTGATGACCTTGGAGTTGAACAGGTTCAAAAACATTTTGGTAATGAATGCGATGTAATAGGGGAGATCCTGCTCAGTCGTTATGATCTGTTTATCACCGACCGGATCATGACACATATTACCACCAATTTATCGGCATCCGAAATTGAGCAGCGTTATGGAAACCGTGTTCGCAGTCGAATACGTGCCATGTTTAACCTGATGGCTTTTAGCAAGGGTAGCGAAGATAAGAGAATATAAAATGTTGAATATTATCAACTAAATGTTTATATTTGTGTAAAATAGTCAACATTATGAGGCCAAAGAAAAATATAATCTTTCCAAAACACCTGCAGATAATGGACGGTCTGGGCGAAAATATAAAGCTGGCTCGTAAAAGGAGAAAGCTGACAACGATTCAGGTAGCAGAGCGTGCAGATATCGACAGAACAACCCTTTACCAGATAGAAAAAGGGAATCCGAAAGTATCGATGGGCGCTTATTTTAATGTGCTAAGAGTTTTAGGTTTGCAGGACGATTTCCTGAAGCTGGCTGCCGACGATACTTTGGGGAGAAAATTACAGGATTTGGATTTATTGTAAATCGCCTTCACGAATAAAGAGCTTGAAAATATGGCAACAGCAAAAACAGACATATACGTGTACGCCCACTGGAAAGGGATTTCGGATCCTCAATTGATAGGAATCCTTTCTGCCCATGCAGCCAAGGGAAGAAAAGCATTTAGTTTTGAATATGCTGCTGCCTGGCTAAAATCGGCGGAATACCGCTTGCTGGATCCGGATATTCAGTTTTATAGCGGTCCGCAATTCCCGAATAACAAGGAAAATTTTGGCCTGTTTCTGGACAGCATGCCGGATACCTGGGGAAGAACATTGATGAAAAGGCGTGCAGCACAGGAAGCTGCTGAAAAAGGGGAGCGGGCAAAAACGTTGTATGAAGTGGATTATTTACTCGGTGTGCTGGATGAAAGTCGTATGGGAGCTTTGCGCTTTAAAACCGATCCCAACGGACCTTTTCTTGATAACAACGTACTGTCCCCAACACCGCCCTGGTCTTCGGTTGCTGAGCTGCAGGAAGCCGCAAGTAATATTGAAAACGAAACCAGCAACGACGCGGTAAAGAAATGGCTGGCCATACTAATTGCACCGGGCTCATCACTGGGAGGAGCCCGACCCAAAGCCAACATACTGGATAAAGATCATAACCTTTGGATTGCCAAGTTTCCGGCTAAAAACGATACGATAGATAAAGCAGCCTGGGAATACCTGGCCTGGCAACTGGCTTTAAAAGCCGGGATTGTTATGTCAGAATGCAGGATCAGTAAAGTTGCAGGGAAGTACAACACCTTTTTTACCAAACGTTTTGACCGGGAACAGGAACGACGGATTCATTTTGCCTCTGCCATGACCATGACCGGAAATAACGAAGATACGATCAGGGTTAATCCTGCAAGTTACCTTGAGATGGCTGAATTTATTCAAAACCACGGTACCCGTATAAACGAGAATCTGGAACAGTTGTGGCGTAGAATTGTATTTAATATTGCTATTTCCAATACGGATGATCACTTGCGTAACCACGGTTTTCTTTTAACTGAAAAAGGATGGGTATTGTCACCGGCTTATGATATCAATCCCTCGATAGATAAAGATGGTCTGGCCTTAAATATTGACATGGATAACAATGCCCTGGATTATGAGCTGGCAAAAAGTGTAGGACCGTTTTTCCGTTTGGAAAACAAGCAAATGGACCGGATCATTGATGAGGTCACCACTTCGGTAAAGAACTGGCGTAAAATGGCAAAGCATATTGGCATTTCCAACAGCGAACAGGACTTGATGGCCAAAGCATTTCATATTTAATTCATCTCTGCAATTTCTATTGGCTAATTCCTGTGCACCGGCCCATCATTCCGGCATACTGAACCAGCTCTTCATATGATACACCAGTATTCGGTCTCCTGAAGGTATCCCGGAATGAAAAGCCTCATTGCACCCTACAGCAAGAGCCGGAACTCCGGTTCGCTTTGCTCAATTCCTTCCCGTAGTTTCCTTTCACCTGTCCCGGATTTTTGGCCGCCCACCTTTCTGCCTGTTACAAAAAACCGGAGTCAGGTTCCAGTCACACCAGCCCCTTTCACAATACTTCCCTGCATTCCTGCACTTGCCTAATCCTGCCCTCATGATTATTTTTCAGGTTATTCATGGTATTTTCCCGTGCCCCGGAACATTCCCCTGACCGGCTGCAACACTCCCTAAACCCGTTCGCTCACTCACGGGAATCGGTCGTTGGTTTTGCCGTTACAGTGAAAAGATCCTCAGAGGCACCGCACGGAAAGAGCCATCCTTCCGTTTTACTCCAGTCCTGCACTTTCCTGTAGCCTGCGCACTCAAGTAATTTAACTGTTATTAGTTTTTAAAAGGTTGAAAACAAAAAAAAGACGCCCAAAGATCGCCATCCTCCGCCAGGACCCTGGCCGGTTAAACCGCAAGGCTAAATAAATGTCCCGATTGATAGTTTAAAAGTTTAAGATAGAAGTTTGGTTGGTTGGGGACAGCCTTGCCGTTTATCCACGAATGGCAGCCCCCGGGCTTTCTTCTCTTTTTTTTCTTTTTTTCTCTTCTTTTGGGGAATATTTTATTTGATCAAATAAAATTAAAACAGCCTGTTTTTATGGATGTTTTGATTGTTTCATCCTCTATTAATCCCAAACCATTCAATTTCCCTTAAATTCTATGATATAGAAGGAATTTATTTAACGATATAAAACACCCAAGTTGGGGACACCTTGTGAATTATCTTTTCAGAAGTAGTTGACATTTGCATGAACGGATTGGCCTGTAATAAGGGCAACCCGGAATTAGAAAAACTTAAAACTTAACGCAAATGTTTGGCTTAAATGAAATCACATGGAAAGAATTTATTCAGTTCCTAATTCTGCTTTTGCTAGCCTGGTATACCTTGGTAATTCTGGTGGCCTGGTTTAAATCCTTAAATGAACAAAGTAGCTTATTTGAAGAAGATCACCCCACAAAAATGTCCTTTTCGGATGGATTAGATCCAATATTCGTGACATCCTCAGAATTTCCCTCCAAATTGATTTCTTCTATCTCCGAGAGTTCTGTTCCCCTGGAGGTAAGTGTCTACGAAGAGGTCGGACCTGATGATGGAATTCATATTGATTACCTGCTAAACGAAGTAACAGGAAAACTGGAAAAGCTGCTTCCCGGGATTCAATATCAATAATAACATTTAATCACAAAAAATTATGAGAAAGCAAATGCAGGCGATTTATCGCAGGGGTATGGCAGCTTCGGCCATGCTGGTTTTGGGAGTGTATAATGCAATGGCACAAAGTTCAGCCGGGATTGATCAGGCCACCACGGAGGTAAGTTCCTATGTGGATCCGGTGGCCAATCTGATTATTGCTATCGGGGCAGTAGTGGGCTTGATTGGAGGTGTGCGTGTCTATATCAAATGGCAGAGTGGAGATCAGGATACGCAAAAGGCCATCATGGGCTGGTTTGGAGCCTGTCTCTTCCTGATACTGGTAGGGGTAGTAATCCGCTCATTCTTTGCTTAACGGTCCATGACCGCGATGTTAAATGAGGAACGACAGTGCTTCGTTCCTCACTTTTTCTCCAACATTTAATTCTATTAAGAAAATGAAATCATACACCATTCAAAAGATCGATACCAACCTCTACATTAAAGGATTTTCAGGGCAGCTGGTTTACCTGGCACTTTATGGAATTCTGATCGCTCTGATCGTATTTGTAATCCTTTATATCGCTGTTGGAACCTTTGTGTCTGTGGTTGTTTGTGTACCCGGCTTTTTTGCCTGGCTTTACCGGTTAAACAGGATTCAAAAGAACTACGGACACCGGGGCTGGCACAAAAAGCAGATTGCCCGCCAGCTCCCTGAGTTTATCACCATCAAACAACGCATTTATCAGCATTAACATGAAAGTAAAACCGATACAAATTAGTTTGCCCGTACTGGGTTTTGATGGGGATATCCTTATTTCCAATAACCTTGATATGGGATTCGGACTGCGACTATTTTTGCCTGAGTTGCTATCCTGCAGTACCGAAAAATTGTATATGCTGCACGATACCTTTCAGCGGGTTGTGAACATCCTTCCGGAAAATACCCTGCTACATAAACAGGACTTCTTTTTCCCCGAAGATTTTTCTTCAAATCACGAAACTGCGTTGAAGAATAAATCAACGTTAACCGAAAACTATCTGAAACATTTTCAGGGGAGAAACTATCTGAAACATGAATGCTATCTCTATGTCAGTTTGCTTAATACCGGCCTTTTGAAAAACTACCTGAGCTCTTCGCTGATTTTTTCACGCAAAGCACGGCTGGAAGAAGCCCGTTTGCAGGAAAAGATCCGGGAACTGCAGACCAACCTGGCCTCGATCTTCCGTCAGGCAGGAATAGAAAGTATACCGATAACCAGAGAACAAGCCATGGGGACAGCCTCGGAAATTGGTCTGATTGAACGCTATCTGACATTGAACTTCAGGGAGGGACAGCCCCTGCTGGGAGGAATAGATTTTCGGGACAGGTTAAGGGTGATGGACCGCTTTGTGGAAATTCTGAGTTTGAGTGACCATTCGCACTTGCCATCAGAAGTACGCCCCACATGCGGCCATCCCCGCACCGGGCTGCCCGTATCACTGGTTTATCCGCTTTGCTGGCACCTGCCTTATTCACATATTACCAACCAGTTTATCTATGTGCCAGGGCAACAGGAGGTGAAAGCAGGACTGGAAGGCGATTACAAAAAGATCTACAGCCTGTCCAAATTTTCCTCAGAGAACAAGATCAATGCCGGGTTAATTGAAAATTTTCTGGACACCGTGCAAACCTCGGGAGAGAAGATCGTTAAGACCCACTTTAATGTGACACTGCTGGATACTTCGATCTCAAATTTGAAAAAAATCAAAAGCGAAACGGCCACCGCTTTTTCGCTGATGAACTGTTTCCCTTACCAGCATACTTTTGATCTGCCGTTTTTGTTTTTTGCCGGATTGCCTTTCAGTACTCAGCTACCCGAGACAGAACTGTTTTTGACGCAGGTACCGCAAGCCTGCTGTTTGACCAATTTTGAAGGCGCGGTCAAGAACTCAGATTCAGATTTCACTATCCATCTGTCGGATCGGATGGAAGGCTGCCCTGTAAAAATTGACCTGTCGGATGAACCCATGAAAAAGCACCTGATCCATAACCGCAACAAAATTATTATCGGCGGATCGGGATCCGGAAAATCCTTTTTTACCAACCACCTGCTGCGGCAGTATGCCGAAAGTAAAAACTGCCATGTTGTATTGCTGGATGTGGGGCGTAGCTATGAGATACTGACCCGGTACCTTGATGAACGACTAAAGGAAAAAGGCGGGGCCAGAATGATTGAGTTCTCAGAAGCCAATCCCATTTCATTTAACCCTTTTGTGGTGGATGGTTCACCGGACCTGGAGCGCCGGCAAACCATTCTGTCGGTTATTTACACCATTTACAAAGAACAGCTTACCGAAATGGAAAAGGATGTCATTGCCTTTTCTGTCAACCGCTATTTTGAAACAAAACGTAAAAAGAAACGCTCGTTTAACGATTACTACGAGTTTTGCAAGGACATCATTCCACGGTTGGCCGAAGAAGAATCCATAGAGTTTAACAGCAACGAATTTTTCTTTATACTGAGTAAATATTACAAGGGAGGAGAATACGATTACCTGCTCAATAAACCCATGCAAACCGATGAGTTTTTCTCCTGTCCCTTTCTGGTGTTCGAGCTGGATGCCATAAAAGACCATCCGGTTATTTTTCCGGTAGCCACGCTGATCATCATGGATATTTTTCTGCAGAAGATGCGGAAGCTAAAAGGTACCCGAAAAGTTATCTGTTTGGAAGAAGCCTGGAAAGCCATTGCCACACCACAGATGGCCGATTATCTAAAGTATTTTTTCAAAACCATTCGTAAATTCTTTGGAGAAGCCATGGTGGTAACACAGGAAGTGGACGATGTGATTTCATCACCCATTATTCGCGATGCCATTATCAACAATGCCGATACCCGGATTCTGCTCGATATGGGCAAATTCAAAAACAAATTTGATGAGATCAGCCGCTTCCTGGGATTGAATGCTTTTCAAAAAGAACAAATCCTTTCGATCAATAAAAATCTTCCATCCAATCGAAAATTTAAGGAGGTATTTATCTCGCTTGGAGAATATTCACGAGTATTTGCCCTGGAAGTTAGCCGTGCCGAATACTATTGTTACACCACCGAACAAACCGAAAAGGAACAAGTGCTGGAACAGCTGATCGAAGATCCGTCCATCCTTGAGATTTTAAAACAAATGTAAAACCATAAAAACAGAAAGAGCATGAAAAATTTAATCGTAATCATTTTAATTGTCATTCTTTCAGCAGCTGCAAGTACAAGCAAAGCTCAGACACCGGTAACGGATGTGGGAGCCGGAATACAACGCGAAGCCCTCTGGACACAGGAAGAAGGAATTCTCTCAAAAATCAACCTTTACAATGTGCTGATCAAAGCTCTGAACGGAGATATCAAAGGACTCACCGGAGAGATATTGGGCATCGATCAAAAAATACTGGAAAGCCTGGAAAAGGTTTCCCTGCTGATCAAAGATTATAAACGTATAAAGGAAACCAAAGACATCCTGCAGCAGATCATCGCAGTCTATATCGAAAAGGTACCGCTCTTAGTTCAGGACGGCAATTTTACCACCCAGCAGGCTGCTGCTATTGTGCAAAGTTTTGACCTGATTCTGGATGATAGTAAGGCATTGGTTACGTCCATTCTGAATATCATCGTTAAAGACAACCTGTTTATGATGGATGATAAACAGCGTTACGATGCCATCAACGGAATCTACCTGAGTGTGAAACAGCATTACGGAACAATCTGCTACCTGCACAATAAGCTGCTGTATGCTTCCTATTTGAAAAGCCACGATAGAGGCGATTTGGAAGGTTTTGCCATGTATTACAGTCTGTATCACTAATTCAACTCAGAACAATGAAACGAATAACAATACTGCTTATGATGGTAATGCTGATTCTCACGCTAACAAAAGAATCAAAAGCACAAATCATTGAAATCAAACCCTGGCACGGTTACTATCCCGAGATGGAAGGAACCTATCCGCTGACTTTTATTGCCTTTACCGGCTGGCTGATTCCCATTCCTCACGTTTTTGTGCGCACCTGGCCCACCCATTATTATGTGGAAGTGGGAGCTCTGCCTGTTACCGATGCAGGTGAAATTACCGGAGAGCTAAAAACCGGACTTTTACGCCTTGTCGCCAAAGCTATCGAACGCAGCCAGATGAAAGGCAGACAGGAGGAAACAGAAGGAATAAAAGTCAATACAGACTTTACCCATCAGATAAGTGATAAATTATTTGATGCCCGCTCGGATGAGTTGAGCGATATCTACCAGCTGGCAGCACAGTTTATTAAACTCTATCAAAAAGTGAATAAGCTGGGCACTCTTAACAACTCAGCCAAAATCCATCCGATCTATGAGAAGGAAGCCGATCAGCTATTAATGCAGTTTTTGATGGTGAACCTGTTTCAGACTGATCATGGAAGTAAGCTGGATGCATTTACCAGAATCAGTAAGGAGCTGTGGAACCTGCTGGGAGAGCTGGATTATACGCACGGTAAACTGCTCTTTTTTAACAGCTACAACAGCCAGCCGCTGAGCTATTCATTTTTAAGCAAATAAGCATTTAACTGCAAAACAAATCAGTTATGATATTACAAGTAATTACAACTAATGATTTTTACGCCTTTACTGATACGCTGGTGGACTCCGGTGTTAATCATGCCCGAATTCTTGTGGATATGGCAAGAGCCATTGGTGGTATCGCTGCCTTTTTCTATATCTCCAAGCGGATATATGAGCAATTGATCGCAGATAATCCGGTGTCCATTCTGCCATTACTACGGCCTTTTGCACTGGTATTGGTGATCACCTTCTGGGGACCTTTTGTAAATCTGCTACTGGCCCCCACAAAAGGACTGACCCATTTGTCTGAAGCCGTGTATGCCGATAAAAAACACATTGTTAAAGAGCGGCTGGAGGACAAACAACAGGCCATTCTTTCCACGGATTTGCCCTTGTTTTATGAAAACGAAGAAAAGGAAGCCGATCTCTGGGACAAAGGGGTAAACCTGATCCTGACCACTTACAATATTTTTAGCGGAAGGGCCATTCAAAACCAGATCAACTTTTATATCATGGATGCCACCCGGCAACTGCTGGAATCCTTTTTTGAGGTGCTGGTCTACCTGATTGCTTTTCTGCGTACTGTGTTTTGTGTGTTACTGGTAATCTTTGGTCCGCTGGTATTTGCCCTGTCCATTTTTGATGGTTTTCAAGACAACTACCTGCAATGGATCGCCAGGTTTATTAATGTCAACCTGTATCTGCCCATTGCTTTGCTGATCCTTTCCATCGTGCAGGAGATACTGATCTTTGTACTGGAAATGGAAATTGCCCAGATCAATGCCATGCTGATCTATGAGCCCAAACTGTTTTTTGTTTCCAACCTGATTGTGCCGGTATGCGGGATATTCGGGATGGCAATGGTCCCTAAAATTTCATCATGGATCATCCATGCCTCGGGAACAAATTCCGGAGGAGGAAGACTCGTGCGTACTGCGGCAGTGATGGCAATCACTAAAGGGGCAATGAAGTAGCAGGCAACTGCCTTCTAAGTAGTCGGTCAACAACCTTGAAAAGATAATCAATAAAGAGTACTTAAAATCTCAATACTGAAAAAGAAATGCATAAACAATTTGATATACAACGTAAGTTCCGCTTTATCGTTTATGTGCTGGTACTGATCAGCCTTTCGCTGATGGGGGTGAGCAGTTACATCTACTATGAGTCGGTGCAGCTGGTAGAACTTTCCAAAGAGAAAATCTATGTGCTTGATAACGGTAAATCTCTGCTGGTCGCTCTTCGTGAAGATATCAGTGAAAACAGGGATGCTGAAGCCAGAGATCATGTAAAACGATTTCATGAGCTGTTTTTTACCCTGGAGCCGGATAAAACCTACATCGAAAACAATGTCAGGGAAGCCTTGTATCTGGCAGACCGGAGTGCCATGGAGCAGTATCAGGCTTTTAAGGAGAATAACCTGTATAACCAGGTGATCGCTTCTGATATCAGCATGACCCTGCAGACGGATTCCATAAAGCTGGATTTCTCGGGTTATCCCTATCGTTTCACATTTATCGGCAAGCAGAAAATCGTTCGTAAATCGAACATCACTATTCGCAGTTTAAAGACCTCCGGTTACCTGAGAAACATCTCCCGTACGGACAATAACCCCCATGGTTTTCTGATGGAAAACTGGCGGATTGATGAGAACAAAGACCTGGAAAGCATACGCAGAAAATCTTTCTAAAAAACTTCAACAATGAATAATCAAAACAACATTTCAAATCCGAAAGATCACAGCCGTTTTACCCGCTGGGTAAACGATCTGGACGATAAAGACAAAAACCTTGATCCTTTGAAACGAAAAAGCAAATGGATATTGATAACAGCTTTTCTGTTTGCCCTGTTTGCGATCTCGTTTATCTGGTTCCCGACCGGAAAGGTAAAACCACATCAGGTGGAAGCACCATTGGCCGGACCAATAATCAATGCGCCAACAAACAGTGGTAGCTCCGCTTTTGAGTTACCCGTGGATTCATTTGAAAACCAATTAAAATCGTACATCAATGAAGAAAATTTTGATAAAGAATAAAGCGCTGTTTATCCTTCCACTGGCATTATTACCCTTTGTGATTTTGATCTTCTGGGTATTGGGTGGAGGAGGAGTTCAAGAGGAAAAAGAGAAGCTTGCTCAGTCACCGAATAAAGGAATAAACTATGACCTGCCGGATGCCGATAATTCCATTGAAATCTACGATAAAATGGAAGCTTATCAGAAGGATGAATCACAAGTGGCACAGGTGCCTGAGGTTGATGTAAATGATACAACGAAGCAGGAAGCAGTCAGTATTCAGGATACAATGGAGCAGGACAACACCATGTTGGATGAAAATGCCGATCAAGGACAAATTCTTGCTCATATCCGAAATAAAGAAAAGCTGGTACAACAGGAACTACAAGGAAAACCGGAAGTTCGAAAGAGTGGGAAAAAACCATCTCCCCAATACCAGAGCAAACCAATGGAATCGGTAGTGAAAAAACACAGGGAAACAACAAAATCAGTAACGCCGATAACCGGTATTGAAGAAATGGATAAGATCATCGATGAAAACATCGTGCTTAACCGAAGAAATGATTCACTGAAATATACGCTTCAACAAGCTCAGGGACGCTTGCAACAAATCGAGGCCATACAAAACCGGTCCTTTACCCTGGAGAAAAAACTGTCATCCGGATTTAATCCAAAGGAGACACCGGAGCAAGCGCTGATCAAAGCAGAGATTTATGAAACCGCAACTGTTCTGAATGGCAACCGGGTAAAACTTCGCCTGCTTGAAGACACCCGGATCAATGCTAAGAAAATACCTCGTAACACATTTATCTACGGGATCTGCAAGATCAAAAATGAACGGCTTCTGATCGAAATCACCCAAATGCCTGTTCAGGAAAACTTTGTCCCGGTAAAACTTACGATCTGTGATCTGGATGGACTGGAAGGGTTGTATGTGCCGGATAATGCTGCCCGAAAAGTTTATCAGGAAGTTGGTGCTTCTACCAATACCTCTTCGCTGATGGGCATTACGAATAATCCGCTGACTTATACCGGAATCCGTGCAGCCGACCGGGCTGCCCAAACCATGCTCAAACGGGTACGCCTGAAAAAAGTAATCGTCAAGAAAAACACAATGGTTTATATCATCAATCAAAAATAATCGTCATGAAACAAACAATATTTATCATCGCATTCTTTCTTTTTTCACTGGCAGTAAATGCCCAAAACCAAATAGAAATCTGTCAAAACAAAACCACACACCTGATCGCCGAAGAAAAAATTACTTATCTGCAGGTTGGTGATCCTGATAAACTGATTGCGGAAGTAGTCCCTGAACAACCCAATATGGTCCGGGTAAAAGCTGTGGATGATTTTGAAGGCGAATCTTCACTGACAGTGGTCAGTGCCAATCGTTCGTATTCCTTGTTTGTAAAATATTCTGATGCGAATAAGATCTCCTATAAGCTGGAAGATTTTCATGGGGAGAAAGCCGGAGATCTTAATATCGGGCCTGTACCGGAATACCTGCTAAAAGAACTTTGTAGCCAGATCCTTCGGGATTGCACGCAAAAAACGATTCAAACAAAAAGCAAAAAAGACGGTATTATTTTTCGTTTGAGAAATCTTTATCTAAAAGAAGACCTCCTTTTCTTTGAGCTGGAGATCACCAACACCACTAATATCGTTCTGGATATGGAAGCCATTCACTGGTGGATCGATGACAGGAAGCAGGTAAAAGCCACTAATGCGCAGGAATACCAGGTGAAAGAATTGTACCGACATTATAAATGGGAGCGCATACCTGCAAAAACCACACTACGGGAGGTGGTTGTAATGCCCAAGTTTATTGTTCCCGATAAACGCATCCTGAAAATAGAACTGTCGGAAAAAGCTCTGGGAAATACCGGTAGAAAACTAACGCTGGAAGTGAAAAACAAAACCATCCTGAAAGCTAACTCATTCTAGTATTCTGATCTTCTAATATTCTAAATCTTCTAAAAATGCTTAACGAATCCAGGGAATTACAACGCCTGCACGAGGGCTTCAGGTTCTTTTCTTACCTGCTGCTGTTTCTGACCTTATACATCGATCAGTTGGTTTGGTTCATAGAGCACGGACTTTATATCCCTGAATTTACCATGGTATTGGAAAAGATTCTGAGGATAGAATTTCTTTCCAATACACTTATGGCAAAAACAGTCTGTGTTGCTTTTCTGGCTATTACTTGTATTGGTACTAAAGCAAAAAAAGACAGGGATCTGAAAGTCTCCGCCATTGTGTTGCAGGTCATCACCGGCCTGCTGATGTTCTGGGGAAGTCTGTTGATTATCTATACCGTGCCTTTAGCCTATTTACTATTGTCATTTTTTGGTTTTGTGATCTTGAATATTGGTTTTGATAACATCTCCAAGCTGATCAATGTAAACCTGATGAAAGACCGCTTTAACGAGGAAAATGAAAGCTTTCCACAAGAATGTGCCTATGAAGAAAATGAGTATTCCATAAACCTTGAAACCGTTTACCAGTACCGGAATAAACAACACGAAGGATGGATTAATGTGATCAATCCTTTTCGAGGAACTATTGTGATCGGTACTCCCGGATCTGGTAAATCTTATTCCGTAGTTCTCCCTTTTATCAAACAACACCTGGATAAGGGATTCTGTATGTGTGTTTATGATTTTAAGTTTTCGGACCTATCAGGGGTGGCTTATAATCATTTTCTTAAAGCACGGAAGAATAAGAACCTGCCCGAGCAAACCTGCTTTTATGTCATCAATTTTGATGATATCCGAAAATCGTACCGTTGTAATCCTCTTGCACCTGAACTGATGGAAAGCCCCATCGATGCTTTTGAATCTTCCCGGACAGTACTCTATAACCTGAATCGGGAATGGATACGTAAACAGGGAGAATTCTTTTCGGAATCAGCGGTAACCTTCTTTGCTGCAGTGATCTGGTTTCTGAAGAAGTACAAGAACGGGGAATATTGCACCCTGCCACATGCCATTGAATTGCTGCAACTGGAATACGATGATCTGTTCGAAGTGCTGTCACAGGAAAAGGATGTGGTGAATATCATTAATCCTTTTATTAACGCACACAAGCGGGGAGCGAATGAACAACTGGAAGGACAGCTGGGAAGTTTAAAGATCGCTATTTCAAAGATCATCAGTAAGGAAATTTACTGGATCTGTTCGGGTAATGATTTTTCGCTGGATCTTAATAATCCTGAGCGACCAAAGGTAGTTTGCCTGGCCAACAATCCTCTTCGCATTGAAATGTATGGTGCGGTGCTTTCACTTTTTATCACCCGAATGTTGAAAGTAATCAACCGCAAAGACCAGCTGAAAACCTCATTGATTTTTGATGAACTCCCAACCATATATTTCCGGGGACTGGACACACTGATTGCAACAGCCCGGAGCAATAAAATTTCAACGCTGCTGGGCATACAAACTATCGATCAGCTGATTCGGGATTACGGAAAAGAGCAGGCAAATGCAATATTGACCAACATCGGAAATGCTTTTGCAGGACAGTCAGTGGGAGAAACAGCGCGTTTCATTCAGAGCCGTATGGGAAAAATATTGCAGGAACGCCAGTCCATAAATATCAACCGGAATACCCAGTCATCAACTTTCTCAACTCAAATGGATTTTTTGGTGCCGGAAGGAAAAATTGCAACTCTACCACAGGGATATATGGTGGGGCAGGTGGCCGATAATTTTGGTCAGCAGGTTGGTCAGCGCAATTTTAACTGCCTGATTGATGTGGATACCGACCAAATTGAAAAGGAAGAACGGAATTATAAGGAGATCCCCGAAGTATATAAAATCGACGATCTGCAGGCACTCTTAGAAAATAACCGCACTCGGATCTGTAATGATATTAAGAAAATCCTTTTGGAAATCAACAAAGACTCAAAATAGTCAATTGCAATTATTCATCTATTAAAATTAATAAGTATGGAACAAAGTACTAGAATCAAAAAAGAAGAAATCCCTTTTGACAAACTGGAAAAGGTGGGTGTAGACAAAGAATTTGTAAGCCGTATGGAACCACAGGAACTGAATGCTTTTCTGAATGGCTACCGTTCAGATAAACTGTATACGGTAAATGCTAAGATCAATGACCAGGAATTTCGGATTCCGGCTAAACTACGACTTCAGAAAGGGGAAGATGGTGCGGTTAATGTAAAGGTGCATCCCATTCAGCGCCTGAATATCCCTGAAAAATTTATGGGACATAAGTTTACAGAGGAAGAACGAAATGCCTTGTTAAAGGATAAAAACCTGGGGAAAACCATTGAACTAAAAGGGATTGATGGAAAAAAGGATAAGTATTATATGGCTATCGATCATAAAACCAATGAATTGATACCACTTCGTGCCAGTAGCATTAAAGTGCCGGATAAAATTAAAGGAGCCACTTTATCTGAAGAACAAAAGCAGAAACTGGCTGCCGGCAAAAAAGTGTTTCTCGATAAAATGACCGGCAGAAACGGACAAAAGTTTGGCGCATCACTCCAGGTGGATGCAGCCAATCGAAGCATCAACTTTTCCGGTTTTAAACAGGAGAAAAAACTGACAGAAGAACAAAACGAAAAACAGACAAAAACAAAAGGGGCTAAACAAAAAGTTGGTTAGCCTTAATCCGGTTGATTTGAATTTTGAAAGGGGAACAGGAAAAACTGTTTCTCTTTCTTCTTGCAAGCCCGAAGTCCTTGCTATAGCTGGTGGGGGAGGGGTTGGCAAGATGTGATTTTGTATCACAAAATCGCTTGTGCCTGTCCGGCAGGGACTTTTAATCTGGCGATTAAAAGCTTGATTAATTCTGCGAATTAAAGTCTTAACAGTTAAAATTTATAAGCCATGTCACGATACAGAAATCCGAGAGTTAAAAAAACAGACTCCGTTAGCATACGGTTTACAGCTCTTGAAAAGAAGCTACTTTGTGATCGTTGTGAAAAGGAAGGTTATCAAAACCTGAGCAATTTTTTTCGGGCAAAGGTTATGCGCCACCGTGAAATTAAAAAGATAGAAGTCTCCCCCGAATTTACCACCCTTATCAAAAGCCTGGATTTTAACCTCAACAAAATTGGCGTGAATCTTAACCAGGTAGCCAAACAGATTAATACAAAAAAGAACAATGAGCTCACATCTGCCGACCAGCATACAATTGACAGGGTGCAACAGGAACTAAAGAAGTGCTTTTCTTCCCTTCAGAAATACATGGATCTAATCCGATAAAATCCGAATTAAATTTTGGCTAATGGTAATCGTGTTGCATAAGAGTGCTTATACCGAGAATGTGATGATGTACAATGAAAAGAAGGTAAACGAAGGAGTTGCTACGTTCTTTCATTTTAAAAATACCAAGTCGGCTAATCCGTTTAACTACGATGAGAAACACCGGCTAAGAATCTTGATGGATATTGAAGACGAAAATCCCCGTGCCTGGCATAAGTGTTTTCATGTATCGTTTAATCCATCAAACGAAGATTATAAAATTCTGAACGATGCCACAATTAAACAGGAAATTGAAAATATGATGAAGCACATGGGCTATGGACATCAGCCTTATTTTGTTTACCGGCATGAAGATCTGGAACGTGTTCACTTTCATGTCGTATCAACGCGAATTGATTGTGTAACACATCAAAAGATCAAGGATAATTTCGAAAGGATTAAAATGCAACGTTTTCTGCATCAGTTGGAAGAAAAGTACAATCTGCCACAAAAAGAAAAACCTCAGGAGATTAACTTTCGTTTTTCAGCCCGTAGCAGAAATATCAAGGAAAACCTGGAGAATCTGTTTAAGCATTTAAATGGATTGGATGAACTTACCAGTAAAAAACTGTATGATCAGGCCTTGCTAACTTTTAAGGTTGAGGTTCAAAAATCAGGAAGAGGCCACATCGTAGTGGTTCTGGGCAATGATGGTAAACCGGCACGTTATCCCATTCGCCTGTCGAATTTTAAGAATAAACCCCGGTTTTATTCTAAAGAAAACAAGCGGACAGCGGCGGAAAAGGAAACGGTTGAACGACAACAAACGCAACAAAAACAAAGGCTGGATTCACAGGAGATCGATTTGCGAAAAGTTGGAGTAGTTGCTCGTAATGTGAACAGATTAATTGAAAAGAGTTCGAATACAAAAAGATCAGTCGAACCAAAGGTAAAGAGAAAAAGGAAGGAGAGGCAGAAAAGATTTTAAACCTTAAGTGTTCACCGACTTAGATAAGCTAGTTTTAATTCAATCTGAGTTTTTCTGTTTTGAGGAACTTTCAACCAGTGCAGTACTGGTTCCAGTGCGGAAAAGACCTGATACTTTGAAGAGTGTTTGTAGCTTCTAACATACTGAACGGCTTTATTAAGCTGCGATTCGGATGCCAGAATGGCAAATTTATTCAATCCCGTGTCATCGATGTTATCAAATACAAAGTTGCTTAGATCCTCAATCTCTTCAAAATTCAATTCAGTATTCGCACTTCTAATATCTATCAGGATACAATATTCCTTTCGAAAAAACGGATTACTTTTTAAATCTGTAATTACTCTCTCAACACTTTGCTGATCGAGTAAATTATTGTGGGAGACAATTATCAGTCTTAAACTTTCAATGATATGCAAATTTTCACTTGAAGATAACATTACATCTTAATTGGTAATACAGGCATTAAAGTAAGCTAATTTTTTAAAATGAATTACTGTCGTTTGGAATAATGAGTATGATATTGCCTTAAATCCTGTCAAAGTTACTTCGCCGTCCGGAAAAATCAAGGGCGGCTGAAATTGCCCATTTTTAGCCAGCCGTCCTTCGGAGCTGTTCAGTTTTTATTCCAGGGACTCAATAGAAATGAGGTGACTATTTGGCACATTTGTTCTTACTCAATTTTTCTTATGGTTAAATTTATTAAATTGGGCTTTCGAAAAGAACTACCAAAAACATGAGCCTTTTTCAAAGATCAGTAGAAAAGAAATACCTAAACGAGCTGGATTCGGAGAGAATAGATATAAAATATACCGAATTTCAAAATTATTTCGGAAATCCCGAGCGACAGGAAAACATTCGTAATTCTAAGGAAGAGCAATTTCAGGAAGGATTTTTGCGAGAACTGTTTGTTAAGATCCTCGGCTACACCTTAAATCCCGAACCGAATTTTAACCTGACGACAGAACTAAAGAATATTTCAAACAGCAAAAAGGCTGACGGTGCCATTTTAAAAGGGGAGGACGCAACTGCTGTTATTGAATTGAAAGGAACCGATACTACCGATCTGGACAAAATTGAAACACAGGCATTCGGGTATAAAAATCATCACCCGAAGTGTAAATATGTAATTACATCGAATTTCGAGAAGATTCGTTTTTACATTCAAAATGCGGTTGACCATGTTGATTTCGATCTGTTCAATTTAACACGGAGCCAATTTTCAATATTATGGCTGTGCCTGGCTAAAGACAATCTCTTAACGGATTTGCCTTTAAAAATGAAAGAATCGTCGGTTCTGCAGGAAGAAAACATTACGAAAAAACTATATGCCGACTATTCAAAATTCCGCGAAGCCATTTATAATAACCTGGTGAAAAATAATCCGGAAACAGATAAACTGCTTCTTTTCAAAAAAACACAAAAGCTTCTTGATCGATTTTTGTTTATCTTTTTTGCTGAAGATCGACTTTTGCTTCCACCAAATTCAATCAGCGAAATTGTAAAACAGTGGACAACCTTAAAAGACGAACTTGATGAATATGTTCCACTCTACGCCCGTTTTAAGAAGTATTTCGGGTACATGAACTCCGGTTACAAAGGCAAGAAATACGATATATACGCATACAATGGTGGATTATTCAAGCCTGACGAGATACTGGATAACATTAATATTGATGATGATATTTTACACGAACACACACTTCGTTTAAGTAACTACGATTTTGAAACCGATGTAGATGTAAATATTCTAGGGCACATTTTTGAACATTCGCTGGGCGAAATTGAAAATGTTCAAGCCGAAATAAAGGGAGAAAGAGTTGACAGCCAGAAAACCAAACGAAAGAAGGACGGTATTTTTTACACACCAAAGTACATCACCAAATATATGGTTGAAAATACCGTTGGAAAACTTTGCGATAAAAAGCGTTCCGAACTTGAAATTGTTGACGAAGAATATGCCAAAGGCCGGAAAAACCGGAAAAAAGATATTGTACGCGCTTTAGACAGAAAACTCGATGATTACCGGAACTGGTTGTTAACATTGACAATACTTGACCCGGCTTGTGGTTCAGGAGCGTTTTTAAATCAGGCGCTTGAATTCCTGATAAACGAACACCGAAAAATCGATGAGTTGCGCGGACAACTGCTGGGCGGGGCAATCATTTTTTCTGATATTACCACTGATATATTGGAGAAAAATATCTACGGAGTTGACCTGAACGAAGAATCGGTTGAAATTGCAAAACTATCGCTTTGGCTGCGTACTGCCCAAAAGGGTCGAAAACTAAATACGCTTAGCAATAATATAAAATGCGGAAACTCGCTGATTGACGACCCCAAAAATGCCGGAGAAAAAGCCTTTAACTGGCAGAAAGAATTCCCTGCCGTTTTTACCAATGGCGGTTTTGATGTGGTAATTGGAAATCCTCCGTATGTACAATTGCAAAGCATGGGAGCCATGAGCGAGACATTGGCTATGTGCGGCTTTGAAACCTTCCATAAAGGAGCCGACTTGTATTGCCTTTTTACCGAACGGGGATATAAATTGTTAAAGAACGGGGGTATGCAATCGTTTATCATGCCCAACAAATGGATGATTGTGGCCTATGGTAAACCTCTCCGAAAATTTTTAGCAGAGACCGGTTTGCGGCAAATCCTGAACTTTGGCGACATACAGTTTTTTGAGGAAGCAACTACATACGTCTGCATTTTCGTTATTCAGAACGGTGATAAAAAGGAGAATGTAAAAGTATTATCGCTAAACAATAAAACCTATAATGGTGATTTTCTTTCGGAAGTTACAAGTAATCTGTACGAATATCCGGCTACGAATTTTGGAGATGATAGCTGGAGTATTCAGCCGTATGCTGATGCACAGAAACTTCAAAAAATGGCAGTTGGAAGTACGAAGTTAAAAGATTTGCCTATTTCTATATATCGTGGAATTCTGACAGGATATAACGATGCTTTTTTCATCGATGAGGATACCCGAAAGAAACTAATTGTTTCAGATAAAAAGAGCGGCGAGATAATTAAACCAATGCTTCGAGGAAGAAATATTTCTGCCTATGGAATTACCGGATCGGAGTATTTGATCGGAACATTTCCATCGCTTGGTTTGGATATCGAAAATTTTCCGGCGATAAAAGAACACTTACTGTCCTTTGGATATGACAGGTTGAATCAAACCGGAGAAAAAGGCTCACGAAAGAAAACTTCCGGGCAGTGGTTTGAAACCCAGGACAGTATTGCATACTTTGAAGAATTTTCTAAACCAAAGATCATGTATCCCAACATGACATCAGTGTTTCCCTTTTTATACGATGAAAGTGGTTTTTTGAGTAACGATAAGAGTTTCATTATAACAGCCCAGGATGAATCTGTTTCTTTATTGTTTCTGACAGCTTTGTTTAACTCTTCGCTAGCAAAACTTTGGATTTGGTATAATTGTCCTGAGCTGCAGGGCGGAACCCGGGAGATCAGGAAAGTGTTTTTTGAGCATTTCCCGGTACCGCATGCCAACAAAAATCAGATCTCAACAATGGAACAACAGGCCATTCGTCGTACCCAATTAACAAAAGATCTTCAAAGTACATCCTTAAAATTTCAGCGGGCCATCCAACGCAACTTTTCTTTGGAGAGTTTGTCTAACAATTTACAAAACTGGTATTCGCTTAGCTTCGCAGATTTTGAGAAAGAATTACGCAAAAAGAAAATTAAATTATCCCTAACGCAGGAAGCCGAATGGGAGGATTATTTTTTAGCAGAATCTGGCAAAGCCAACACCTTCAGTAACCAAATAAGAGAAGTTGACGAGGAGATTGATCAGGTGGTTTATGAGGTGTATGGGCTGGTAATTTAGAATACTCAAAAGTTGAATGGACAGAATAATAAAGAATGAACCGAACGGAAAATTTATTTGAATTAATAAGGCGAGAAGAAGTAGTGATATGGGCTGGAGCAGGTTTTTCACTCTATGCTGGATATCCTTCAGGGAAAACACTAAAAGATATATTATATCATCGGTTGTCAAAATCGGAGAAACGACACGTAAGAAAATCTCATGATTTACCAAAATTAGCGGAGGAATTTGTTTCAGTAAAGCAGGGTAGTAGAAATGAACTGATAAGATTATTGGAGGAAGAATTTCTAATAAAATTACCTAAGTCAACAGAGTACCATGATAAGATTGCAAATATTCCACATTTTAATACAATAATTACTACAAATTATGATTCACTTTTTGAAATAGCTTACAAGGGAAATGTACAAGTAATCTTTTCTCCGCAGAAGGTATCTTATATAAATCATAAGCTTCCCCAAATTTTTAAAGTCCACGGTGATTTATCAATTCCAGAAAGTATAATTATTACAAATTCAGATTATAATAGATTCTTTCAAGAAGGAACTGAAAACGATAATTTATGGACAGTAGTGAAAGAAAGGTTGATTACAAAAAATATTTTATTTCTTGGATACAATATTGAGGATCCCAATATTGAAGTTATTTTCAACAGAATAACAGAGGAATTACAATCACACCGCAAAGAATGCTTTCTTGTGGCACCTAGTTTGCCTCCTTTAAAACGAAATATATTACAAGCCAAAGCAATTTCGTATATCAACAAAAAAGCCGAAACTTTTATAGATGAGCTCCTGATAAATTTAAACAAGAATATTATAAAAGATCATGAGGATGGAGTTGTGTCTACTGACACATTTAGTAAGTATCTTTTATCTCATGATGTTTTATTCGACTTAAAACCTGTTAATAATAAGTTCAGAGCTGGAGCATTTAGGGGAGCTAATGATTCAGTTAAGTCAAGGTTGAATTTTACGGTTGAAAGCACACGACAGTTCTATAATGAGTTTAATGATTTCATAATTGGAAAGAATGTTGGGCAAGTTGTAATTGATAGCAAAAATATACGTTCCTCAGATTTCAGAATTGGAGATATTGGTATTCCATATTTAGATGATTCAGTTAAAATAATTTTAAAAAGTATTCCAAGAAAAAAGTTAAACATTGATATTAAATTTGACAATGGTTTTGATTTTGAGAATCTACCAGTAGAGATTTATGGCAATGATCCATTTTATGAAATCCATTGTAAGTTAAAATCTGCCGTATTAATATTAAAATTAGAATTAAAAGATAAAGGTTCAAGTGTTAATCTCGACTATCAACACAATAAGGTTTGTTCAAAGATCAATCAGGAGATATTGGAACTTTCCTTTATGGAAAATCTTTTTGGAGGGGTTGAGTTTAGAGTATTTTGGGACAATACTAATAAATTTATTAAACAGTCAGTCCCATATCAAAAACATTTCAGTGACTTTGCTAATTTCTTTTTGGGATATTTTCAGAATCTAAGATTGGTAGAGAATCACTTCAAGGTTCGATTCTCAACAATTGATATCTCCGAGATCAATGAAAAAACGGTCGAAGTTCTAAAAGAAATAGTTGATGTAATTAAAAGTAATAAACTAAAATATACCTGGAAAGGAATAATGGAAGCCACGCTTTTTAATGATTCGGACGAAATTATAAATAGCCTCAAAAACATAGGGAATGAGAATGCTCTTGTTGTTGCCAATGAACGAGAAGAAACAAAGATTACACTCCATGGACAATTAGTTAATTTGGGGTTTAAACAAGTTCAGGTAGAGTCTCCTTATGTTGTAAATTTGGAAACTGTACTTAAAAACAGGATGAAGGATATTCAAGTAGCAAGTAAAACAAGTAAAATAATCGTTTCGTATAACTCAGAGCCTAGTCCAATTAACCAATAATATTATGCCAGAATGCACAAACTGTGGAGCCTACACCAAGTACAATGGTGGTTTATGCTTCAAATGTTACCAAGAACAAAGAAATGGGGAGGAGATTGAGGAGGCTCCAAATTCAGAAGTTGTTATGCCTGATGAAAGTGAAAACGGATTAACGGACAGAGATCGGAACTACCGGTACAATATGATAAAAGGTAGAATTGCGGAAACGTTGATTCAAGAACTATTTCTAAGCCTGGGATATAATGTTTTTCGTTACGGAATGGAAAACACAATCCCCGGTATTATGGAACTGCTGAAAGGAGTTCGATCGGATGTAGCCTCACAAATCCGCAGAATGCCAGATTTTGTTATTCAGGATCCGAAATCAAAAAGTGTTTATTTCATCGAGGTTAAGTTTCGAGCAAGTGAAAACTTCAGTTTTAAAGATCTCCCTAAAAATTATCCGTATGAAAATGCATATTTCATCCTGGTCTCAAAAAGCCATATAAAATGTATTACCTACAAAGAGCTGCAAGAGGGTGGTGAGATTACCCCAACTTCGCGAAATTACCTAGGAGGACGCAAAGAGTTTGATTTGCAAAAACAGGTGATTATCGACTTCTGTGAATTTGCGGTACAGTTTTTTAAAGGTGTAGAATAGCCCGTCATCCCTTAAATCCTGTCAAAGTTAATTTGCCGTCCGGAAAAGTCAATGGCGGCTGAAATTGCCCAATTTTGCCAGCCGTCCGTTGGAGCTGTTCAGTTTTTATTTCGTTAACTTCATAAAATCTGACATAGCCCATTGACAAGAATCCATCCGGCTCAATGGCATGCGCCAAAATTTAATGGCGTGCCAGACCAGTGCTGACCGAAGCGTCAGTGAGCCGATACAAATCCCAAGGGCATGGGTGGATTCAATGAGTAAATTTGATATTTATGAAACAGTAACTAATCTGATTGTAGAACGCTTGGAAGCAGGTGTAATACCATGGCATATGCCTTGGAAAACCGCAAGTGCCATTCCTCGTAACCTGGTTTCTAAAAAGCCTTACCGGGGATTTAATTTCTGGTACCTGCTTAGCTTTGGTTTCGAAAGGCCTTATTTCCTTACTTTCAAACAAGTTCAGGATCTTGGTGGTAAGATCAAAAAGGGATCTTCATCATTTATGATTGTATTCTGGAAAATGGTAGAATACGAAAAAGATGATGAACCCAAAGAAATTCCGATGCTTCGTTATTACCGGGTATTTCATATTGACGATGTGGAAGGTATTGATCCAGACAGGATTCCTAAGAATACAGCTCACGATCATGATTTTGATCCAATTGCTTCCTGTGAGCAGCTTATCCAGTTCTGGTCCGATTCCCCGGTAATTAAACTGGATCAGAAAAAAGCCTGTTATATTCCATCGTTGGATGAAGTACACATGCCTGGAGCAAGAACTTTCTTTCAGGATGAAGAGTTTTACTCAACCATATTTCATGAACTTTGCCACAGTACAGGCCATAGGAAAAGGCTTAATCGTCACGAAAGGTTTTCTAACCTGAACTTTGCAAGTAAAGATTATTCGCAAGATTATCCTAACTAAAACATTATCCTAAATTAATTATCATATCGCCTGTTGCATAGATTTTTAACGTTCAAAAAGTTAGGATAATATTTTTCCTTTCATCCGTATACTACTCTCGAGTTTTAACGCTAAAGAATAATATATGGATATTAAAAAACTGAAGAAAACGCATCCAGAGCTTTTAGAATACATGAAAGCAAATGGATTTGGCAGCGGCGCCATCGGCGGCGTTAAGGTCATGTTCAGACGATTGTTTGACCATGAAGGAAAGTACACGTCTTACAATGATTTTTACAAGAAATTTATTTCCAGGGAAGGTCTTGAAGGAAGCACCAAAAGACTTCGTTATTATCGCACCTCCGTGCGCACTATTCAAGGGTTTGATGAGTTTGATCATTTTCCCAACAGGCTCAAATTCGCTCCTGTTCAGTACAGGGAATGTAGTTATGAGCACTTGAACCCGACATTCAAAGGCATCGTTGACCATTACATGCAAGTGGCATCAAAAGAATGTAAGAGTGAAAAGTCAATCAGAGTAGAATCGAATGCTGGCGCCGCCTTCTTGTGTCACATGCAAAGAAATGGGGCGATTGATTTATGTGGTATCACGGAATCGATGGTATTATCTTTCTTTTATGATGGTTACAAGCAGCTAAGAGGTTGCTCCTATAGGACTAAAATCAAGACCGTTTTAAAATCAGCTATGGGGACTGATTACTATGCCCAATGCGCACGTATCATTGATGATATGCCTCGTTTAAGAAACGGTAGAAAGAATTTTGCTACTCTTAAAGATGATGAGATCCGCATTATTAAAGAGAATTTACAAGAGGGAGCGCGAAATGATTTTTCGTTACGTGATAAAGCTGTTGTATCAATGGCTATGTATACCGCATTAAGAGGAACCGACATCGCTCGAATGCGGATTAATAATATCGATTTGGAAAGAGACCTAATTATACTTACTCAATCCAAAACGCAGCAACCTATGATCTTGCCACTCAGGGCTATCGTTGGCAATCCCTTGGTAGATTACCTCTCAAATGAACGACCAAGAAACCTGGATATCAAGAGTATTTTTACTAATGTCCACGATCCGGAAAATCCAATGGACTCAAGTACCATAGGAGGTATTATCAGGCGCTTTTTTGCAAAATTAGGAATAAGGAGTGATGATAAAGAAAATGGTCTCCGGTTGTTCCGACGATACCTGGCATCTAAAGTCCTCGAAAATGGCGTTCAGCCCAGGGTTATCAGTGATATTCTTGGTCACCTGTCATCGGAATCTTTAAATCCATATATCGATACTGACATCAAACATCTGCGTGAATGTGGGGTAAGCATTGAGCAATATCCCGTAGGAAAGGAGGTATTCGAGGTATGAAAACAATTGAAGAACTGACTGATATCTATTTGGACTATCATAGATCTAAAGGAAAGAAATTAGGGTATCAGAGCTTCCTGCCGTTAAGAACGTTTACCAGTTTCTGTGTGAATAAAAAGAAGATTCTGTATATGTCGCAGAAGTTGGTTGATGAATGGTGTGTTAAACGTCCGGGAGAGACAGAACTCTCGCACAACGCACGAGCCGGTTGTATCCGGCAATTTCTTAGGTACACTAACAGTTGTGGCTATACGTCCTTAATGCTACCGGCACTAATTCAAATCTCCAGTTCGAAGAAGGTTGTCTCAGAAACGGAGCTTCCTTTGGTTAAAACGTTCGTATCTGGGATGATGGATAAATACATCTTTTACCTGAAAACATCAAATCATCTTTCAAGATTTACTCATAAAACTCTGATACGCTTTAACAAATACTGCGCATCAATTGAACCAGATGCAGATATACTCACTGATGATATTGTCAATGGATGGTGCGGCAAAAGGCCTTTTGAACAATGCAAATCACGAAATTTACGGATAAGGCCGATACGCAAGTTCTTAAAATATACCAATAAACATGGATGGACAAATGTCTTGATACCGGAAAACTTGCCTAACGAAAAATCCACATATACTCCTCATGGATTTAATCAGGGTGAATTAAATGCTTTTTTTCATTCCACCGCTACAATTAAGCTTGTTGGGTGCCAAAACGAATTGATATTTAAGCTTAGGAGAATGCAAGTTCCTGTATACTTCCGGTTGCTTTACAGTACCGGTATGAGAACAAACGAGGCTCTGATGCTCAAATGTAAAGATGTTGATCTTACAAATGGCATAATCAATATTGCCCATACTAAAGGTCTTGATCAACACAGAGTGGCTTTGCATATAACCATGTGGAACTTGTTAAAACAATATAATGATGCAATGGAACGACTTATGCCAGGTAGGAAAATATTTTTTCCAGATAGAAATGATAACTTCCATGGGATTGCATGGCATTCAAATCACTTTAGAAATATCTGGAAAACCATATCCAATGAACCTGCACGGGCTTACGACCTACGTAGCTTTTACGCTGTAACCAACATTAATAGTTGGGATTATGATGGTACGGAGTGGTTTGACAAGCTACTCTTTCTCAGCCACTCAATGGGGCATCGAAGAATCGAAAGTACCTGTTATTACTATCAACTTGTTCCTTTGTTCTTTAACCAATTAGAAGAACTGACAGGACAAGCTCTTCATGAACTGTTACCAAATCTTACAAACTTTTTTGATTATGAAGAAACTAACTGAATCTTTAGTCATCGCAAAGGCAATGCGTGAGTGGGAGAAGATATATCTTCCTGAAATAAGGGCTCTGAGTCCTCATACTCTGCGGTCATATCATAAAGCCATTACCCTGTACGCTATCTTCCTTAAAGATGCCAAGTCAGCCAATTTTGGCAACCTCTCAGGTGATTTTTTTTCAACTGCTAATATCCAGGAATGGATGTTGTGGTTAAAGAGCGAAAGAAGTTGCTCCAACTCCACTTGTAATCAACGGCTAGCCGGGTTGAAGAACTTCCTTAAGTTCTTGAGTAAAAAGGATATCCGCTTTATTCAATTATGGATGGAGGCCCGGGAAGTTAAGCAGATGCGATATGTCAAGCCGGCACAGGTGGAAATAACACAAGAGGCCATTAAAACTCTTTTTAATGTCATCAATCTCAAAACCAAAATCGGGAAACGTGATTTTACGCTATTTTACCTGATTTACAGTATTGGTGCTCGTATTGACGAAGTGCTATCGTTAAAAATATCAGACATCTATTTAACTCAGCCAAATGGTAAAAACTATATTGCAGTACTGGGTAAGGGAGCAAAAAGAAGGTCACCATCAATACTTAAAGAGGTCTCTAAAGTCCTAAAGGGTTACATTGAGATGTTCCACGGCAAAAAACTTAATCCCTGGGATCTTTTATTCTTCGTTTATTATGACGGCAGGAAAAAGAAACTCACCCAGGAGGCTGTAAATAAGCGTCTAAAAATATATGCGCAAAAGGCACATTGTATTAATCCCGAAGTGCCCGAGAATTTACACTGCCACCAGCTACGCCATGCACGGGCCAGTCATTGGCTGGAGCAACATCTCAATATCGTAGCCATCCAAAGATTGATGGGGCATGCTAATATAAATACGACAATGCGCTATATTTTTGTCTCTACTGAGCAAAAGAATCAGGCTTTGGCAACGCTTGAGGATGATGTTATGAAGGATACCGGTAAAAAGTGGAAAAACATCCGAAAAAAGAAGGACTTGCTGGAATATCTTGGCCTTAACGAATAAATGCCAGAGATTAACAAAGACAGCCCACTTTCTTGAAGAAATATTATCCCAACTCTTATGGCGTTAACATGCTGTAAACTAAAAGATATGCTCCAAAAGTTGGGATAATATTTTAGTTAGGATAATCTTGCTTATCCGAAAATTAGGATAAGCAAGAAGAACTAGTGGCTGAAATGGGAGCTGCTTACCTTTGTGGAATATGTGGCATAGAAAATGCCACAATCGACAACAGTGCTGCTTACATTCAAGGTTGGTTGAAGAAGCTGAAAAGCGATAAGAAGTTTATTGTATTGGCTTCCGGATTAGCTCAAAAGGCTGTTGATTATATTCTGAATCATCAGGAATCGAATCCTAAACCAGTTCTTGATGGTCCTAAAAAGAAGAAAATTAAATCAACTTCTCTTTCAATGAATTTCTGATTATATGGCTAATGAAGCCCCCAAATCTTTTTTAGTATTCATTAAGCTGGCATCACGAAATTGCCTGTTAATCTCGTTTTTCAGTTTGTAAGGCCGGTTAAAGGCTTCCTGTGAAATTTGAAAATTATCGGATAGTTTACGAATCGTTTCTTTCGACAGGCCTTTCTGGTAATTCAGAATCTTTGAAACTGTTCCTTTCGACAATCCTAGGAGTTTTGCCAATCCAACAGCTTTGAGGTTGTTCTCTTCCATTAATGACTTGATAAGTTGGACAGGATCCAGATCTTTAAAGGTATTGTGTTCCGAATCCCACTTCTCGATGAGAAGCGTTATCAGCTCAATTTCATCATCAAGGGCAGGAGAGGCCTTTGAAAGAAGATTCTCAAGGATATTACAATAGTTGTTGTACTGTCCTGCAGTTTTTATTACGGTATATTTTAAAGCTTCCATGTCTCTTTCGTTAATAGATATCAACTGAATACTGTTCTTCATTATTACAGAGTTTAGTGTATGCAGCATGCGTTCCAATCCATTTTACAAACAGATGTACTTTCTGTTTTCCAAAATAATACTGGCAGATAATCCGGTATTTGTTACCACCAATATTAAAAACAACTCTGTTTGAACCTTTCCCCAAAATATCGGCAGAATTAAACGTTCTCACAATATCCTGAGGGGTATTCCAATTAGCATGTTTTACAATCGAAAGCCAGATTTCAAAAGCCCTTTTACTTTGGACATTCTCACTTACATAGCTTTCGATTGATTGTACTTTTATTAAATGAACTTTCATTGTTCTACTTTACAAAGTAAGTAAAAGTTTCACAAAAGGAAACTTTTATATGTTAGAAAATAGATAGTAACTATTTTGCTTTCTTCTTTTCAGATTTCTCACCAGATAAATATGCTTCTAGATTGGCCATATCATCACTGATCTTTTTTTCTACAACCTTTGCATAAATCTGTGTTGTCTTTAGATCGGTATGCCCCAGCATCTTGCTTACGGATTCAATAGGAACACCATTCGTAAGGGTTACTGTTGTTGCGAAAGTATGTCGGGCTACATGAAAAGTAAGATTTTTGTCAATTTCGCAAACATCCGCAATTTCTTTGAGGTAACTATTCAACTTTTGATTGGATATATTTGGGAAAATTGTTCCTTTATTGGCGGAGCGAGGATGGTCTTTGTACTTGTCGATTAAAACCTGGGCTTGTGATAATATTGGAATTCGTACCGGTGTCGTCGTTTTTTCTCTTTGTGTAATAATCCAGTTCATACCGTTAATTCCAATTCGAATCTTATTAGGTTGAAGATTCATAACATCTATATAAGACAGTCCGGTATAGCAACTAAAAACGAATAAATCTTTCACATACTGAAGGCGTTCAATCTTGAATTGTTTCTTTTTGATGGTATCCAGTTCCAGTTGCGTTAAAAATTCCCGTTCCACTCGTTTAAACGACAACCGATAGGCTACAAAAGGATCTTTGTCAAGCCATCCAAGTCTTACGGCGAGGTTGGTCATTTTACGCAATCTTTCAATGTGTTTCATTACCGTATTATTACCCATCGGTAAATGATGATCTTCAGGCTGGTATTTTCGCAAGAAGTGCTCGAAATCAGTTATGAACTTGTAATTTAACTCTACCAGGTAAATATCATTGCGTTTGAATTTCTGCTTCAAAAACTTCTCGATATACTTTTCAGTGGTATTGTAGTTTTTTAATGTTCCCCACCTAAGGTTCGAATCCATGCCGGTATTGTGGTATTTAACAAGTCCTTTAAGTGTTTCTCCAGAATCTTCAACTCCCAAAAATTTGTTTTTAATTGCTTCAGGTGTTACAGTTTGTTTATTTACAATTATGTCTTGATAGCACTCAGTTAGTTGAGACCTGAATTGCTCAAGATAGGAGTTGAGCCGACTGATGTCAGTAGTTTTGCCTTTAGCTAAGCCTTTTCCTTTGTGCCAATTGGAAACAGGGATTCTCTTTTTTACAGAGATTTCAACTCTGTTGGTGTCAACAGTAATTCTTGCATAAATAGGTGCTGTTCCATCAATTACTTTACTGTTTTTTAGAACGAAATGGATTCCGAAAGTACTTTTTGAATTCATGTCAATTAATTTAATTTGGTTCTGGTTCCCTCAGAGGTCACCGTTTACTACTTATTTTTAGCTCCAAATTGAACCAAACCGCACCATTTTATAGGAAATAAGACCGCTGTAATGTTCAGTATTATAGTCTTTTATGGCTTGCGCGGTGACCTCTAAGGTATAAAAAATGAGAGGTCACCGTTTAGGTCGCATTTACAACGGTTTAAAATGGTTTATTTTGACATCATAAAAACAAAAAAGCCTGTAAATCATCTGATTTACAGGCTTTTGATGGATTTTGATTTTCCTCTTAGTCGGGATACCAGGATTCGAACCTGGGACCCCCTGCTCCCAAAGCAGGTGCGCTAACCGGACTGCGCTACATCCCGAAATATATAATGCGGAGAGGGGGGGATTCGAACCCCCGGTACAGTTACCCGTACGTCAGTTTAGCAAACTGGTGGTTTCAGCCACTCACCCACCTCTCCAAAAGTGAATATCCTTGCCAAATTTTAATTCGCTTTTCAGCGATATTATTAAAACTTATCCCCCAATACTTTTTTTGAACGTCGTTGCTTTGTTAAAGCGTGTGCAAAAGTAGAAATTGTTTTTACACTGGCAAAGAAAAATGAAAAAAAATGGCAAAAAAAATTGAATTCCTGTTTTGCGGTGTAAACGAATGGCGATAGGGGATTGAGCCGTTAAAACTTGTTTTTTTTGTGCGTCTTTTTATGTGGTTAAAAACCAGATAGTTTCATTGGGTGCTTCTGGAAAGTTGATAGGTGGCTTATAAAAACGGAGTGGTTTGTTTAATATTCTGTTTTTATAGATTAAACAAAATAGTTTTTGGTCTGTTTATTAACTCGTAGAAACTAGAAATAGAAATTATGAGTTACAGAGAAGAAATAATATTTACCAATACCGGAAATGGAAGGAATGGTAAAACAAACGGACATGATAATCATGAGACAATAGGCGATAATCATATTGCAACTTCAATTGATACTCCAATGCGCGCTAATGCTTTCGAGCTAAGCGACGAAAGAAAGATGGAAATTATTGAAGAGAAGTTTCGCGACATAATGGAAACAATGGGACTCGATTTGAATGATGATAGTTTGAGTGGAACACCACATCGTGTGGCCAAAATGTTTGTGAAGGAAATATTCAACGGATTAAACCCTGCCAATAAACCGAAAGTCTCTGTCTTCGAAAATAAATTCAAATACGGCGAAATGCTGGTGGAAAAGAACATCAACATGAATTCGACCTGTGAGCATCATTTTTTGCCGATAGTTGGAAAAGCACACGTGGCTTACATTTCATCGGGCGAAGTAATTGGTTTGAGCAAAATAAACCGTATTGTCGACTATTTTGCCCGTCGTCCTCAGGTGCAGGAACGGTTAACTGTGCAAATTGCCAACGAGCTAAAAACCATACTTAAAACCGATGATGTGGCCGTTGTTATCGATGCCAAACACATGTGTGTATCATCGCGTGGAATTCAGGATGAAAGCAGCAGTACCGTTACTGCCGAATATTCCGGAAAATTTAAAGACAAAAGTGTCCGCGAAGAGTTCCTCAAATATGTAGAACTTTAAGCCTTTTCCTTTATATCGAAAGCCATCAGCACCTGACCATGACGTTGGTATAAAATTCCGTCTTTAATTACCGGGTGCGAGAAATGCTCTTTTGAACCTCGTGTAATTTTAAAATCGCTGATCGGATTCATTTTCCCGGTTTCATCGAAACCGACTAATGACAATGTTCCATTTTGTCCATAATAGTATAACAGATCATCGGCTGCAATAACAGCGCCCCAACCCAGTTTTAGTGAGTCGCTTAGTTCGCCACTCGTGGCATCAATACTTCTGAAAAACTTTTTCGAAGTGGCACTACCGTATAAATGGTCCTCAATTTTTACAATGCCGCCCATATAACTGTCAAAACCTTTATTCCGCCACACTTCTTGAATGGCTGTTCCATCTTCCGAGAGTTGAAGTTTCACACCACAATTTCCATCTCCGGCGACGTAGTATATGTAACCGGAGTCGTAAACAACACAGTTGCTGTGTGTATCGCCCATACCCGGCTGACGTTTATCAACCGGTACGTTATCCTGGGCGTGTGTCCACAACAGTTCACCTGTCTCAGCATCAAACCCCATCATATTATAAGCAGAGAACGTAACGAAAATGTGGCGTGCTGGTAGTTTGATCAGTGTTCCGGGATTGTATCCCGATCGTTCGCTGTGCCCAGGATTACTCCACAGCAACTCACCTGTCAAACGGTTTAAAGCGACCACATTGTACTCTTTTCCACCTGGAGTCCAGAATACTTTGTCGCCATCGATAAGAGGCGCTTCCGAGTGCCCAAATCGCGGGTAAATACCTTCAAAATCTTCCACAAAACGTTTTTCCCAAACCAATTCACCATTCGAGCGTTTCAGGCAAAATAAATTTCCCATTCCCGAACCAACATAAATTAAATCGTCAACAACAGTTGGCTGAGAGCGCGATCCCGGATAACTGCTTACCCATTCTTTGCCGATAGCCACTTCCCATTTTTTCTTCCCGCTTAAATCGATACAGAATAAAGTGGCAGTGCTGTCGATAGCTCCGGTTATAAAAATCTCATTGTCGGTTATTGTGGGCGTACCATATCCATCTCCAATTCCTTCAACATACCACAGTTCGGCAGGTCCTTCTTCCGGCCATTCTTTTAGAAGATCTGGCTCGTTAAAAATCCCTTTGCGGTCTTCGCCGCGCCACTGGTAAATTTTGGTTTTGTTCGGACTACAAGAAAAAGCTATAAGACAGATGAAAAGCAGGTACAAATTCTTCATAACGGTTATTTCGGTTTTTATGAAATAAAAGTAGAAGTAACGGTCAAATAATTACAGTTTTATGAAGAATTTTCAGGCTTTACTTTCAAAATACGTTTCCTGCATGGTGATAACTGATTTATGAAAATCAGGAAATCTTTTCCAAAGATCTTTATCACAGTTTTTTAGTTGCTTGCACTGAATGCAGGAGTCGAACTGTTTATCGATGGCGCACGCCCGAACCGTACAATTGGTAAGAACCACACCGGCCGGCTTATCCGAATTTTTACACCCGAAACAAAATATCTTTTCAGCCTCAAATGCAATACCGTAATGCTCTTCTATTTTCCATTGTTCGTTAGCTTTTTTCTTTAGTTCAACATCATTTTTTTCTGATGCTTCCAAAAACTGACAATCAGCAGGGCAGGTATAGCCACAATAGTTCAGTTTTTTCGGATCGGGAAGCTCATCCTGAGGAAAAGTAAAAGCTGAAAGTTTGCCGGAGAGGAAAATGGCACAGCCTGTAAAAGAACTGTTAATGATAAACTGCCGGCGGTTGGATTGATTAGTCATAACTATTGAATTTTGGTTTACTAAGTTATGACAACTCATCACTGGAACACCCTTAACCGGGCGAATATTTTTGGCTGAAAATTATCTGGTATATCAGATTGAGGTGTTATTTGAAATAAGAATATACCTCGTCATAACCTTTCATTTCCATCACATCAGCACGCATTTTTGCCGCTCCCGGAAACGAATTGAGGTAGATTTTATAGAAGCGTTTCAGGATATTGAAATTTTTGTGTGGGCTCCAGGTTTGCTCAAAGAGACGGGTGTGTTCGAGCAATTTGGCAATCCGGTCTTCCATCGAAATGTCTTCCTTTTCGGGATTAAAAAACCAGGGATTATGGAAAATTCCACGACCGATCATTACACCATTCACTCCGGTTTGGTTTACGCGGTCAAGTCCTTGTTGGTACGACATAACATCGCCGTTACCATGAACAGGGATGTGTGGTTTTAAGCTGTTTTTAAGTTGAACGGCTTTGGCAATTTCCTCCCAACTGGCATCGCCGTCCGATTGCATGCGTTGTGTACGGCCGTGTAAAATAATAGCTGCCGGATCAACCTCCAACAGGTTGGCAATCCAGTTTTCGGTAATATGTTCTTTTATTCCGGTGCGGGTTTTTACACTAACGGGCAGGTGAGTGCCTTCTTTTGTGGCCAGAATTATTTCTTTAGCACGTTCCGGTTCTCCGATTAAAGCACTGCAGGCACCAATTTTAAACACCTTTTTTACCGGACACCCCATGTTTATGTCGATGCCATCGAAATCGTAATTTTCGGTAATGTATTTGGCAATGTTGTGATAAATTTCCGGGTTACGTCCCCAGATTTGTGCCACAATTTTTATGTTGAGCTTTTTGAGCAAAGCCCGTTCCGAGTCATTCACGATCAATCGTTCCGAAACACGTTCGCGACCCACCGGATGATTCATCCCTTCAACAGAAGTGAACTCGGTAAAAACCATGTGCAGTTTCCCTGGTGCTGTCATTCCCATTACGATTTCGCGAAAGACCGTGTCGGTAACATCCTCCATAGGGGCCAGCGAAAAAGCGGGGCCATTAAACTCTTGCCAAAAATTATTCATGCCGCAAAAATATCAAAACATATAAAAGTGTACAACGAAACTATTTCTGTTGCTCGAGTTGCATTAACGAAAGACTTTTTCGAAACTTGCGGCTATTGCCAAAACCAATACGCAAATCGGATGGCCGGCCGGTGCCCTGCATTTTTTCATCGGCACATTCAGGAGTGCAGCACCCATGGTATTTCTCGGCACATTCGGGGCATTGAATAAACAATATATGACACCCGTGATTATCGCAGTTGGTATGCGAATCGCAAGGTTTGCCGCACTGATGGCACTTTGAAATAATTTCGCCATTTACACTTTCGCCCAAACGTTCGTCAAACACAAAGTTTTTTCCAATAAATTTTGAGTCGAGCTTAGCCGTTTGAATCTGTCGGGCATATTCCAGAATCCCGCCGTGCAGCTGGTTCACATCTCTAAATCCCTGGTGTTTCAGGTAAGCACTTGCTTTTTCACACCGAATTCCACCGGTACAGTACAACAGCACTTTTTTATCTTTTTTGTCTTCCAGCAGATCGGTAACAATCTCCAGTTCTTCACGAAAGGTATCCGCCTCGGGGCATATGGCGCCTTCAAAATGTCCGATCTCGCTTTCGTAGTAGTTGCGCATGTCAATAACAACCGTGTCTTCCTGCCCGATATAATTATGGAATTCAACTCCCGATAAGTGTTTTCCTACGTTGGTAACGTCGTAAGCATCGTCGTCTAAACCATCGGCAACCAGTTTTGGGCGCACCTTAATCGTTAATTTGTAAAACGATTTTCCATCGTCTTCAATGGCATATTTAATCGGAATGTCTTGCAGAATTTCATGTTTTTTCAAGGATTCCACAAAAGCTTCCCAATGATGTTCGGGCACACTCATTTGTGCGTTAATTCCTTCGCGGGCTACATAAATTCGGCCGAAACAATCCAGCGGAAACCAGTCGCGGAAAAGCTCATCGCGAAACGTTTGCGGATCTTCCAAAATATGATATCGATAAAACGAAATCGTTTTACGCTGAAAAGGCTCTTCAGCCAGTCTTTTTTTTAGTTCTTCCTTATTTACCCGGTTGTATAAAAACATGTTACCTACGTTTAAAATGCGCGGCAAAAATACACAATTTGGCAAAAAGAGCAAAAAAGATGATTTATTCTTTAAAATGCACTATTTCTGAAATTCTGTTTTTCTTGTAACTTTAAAAACGTTCTCTACGTTGCGACATCAGTAACCTAAATTATACTACAATGAAAAACCTGTATTATCTGCTAATCTTATTGTTACTCATTGGAATTTCCTGCGCCAAAGAAGATCCTAAAATAAAAACGGCAGAAGACTACATCGAACAATTGCGTGTTGAAAGCGAATCGGTGGGTTGGACAGCCACTGTTTCAATCGCAAACGAGATTGTTTTGTCGAAAGGATTTGGTTTGGGAAATTACGAGCAACAGGTGCCGGTATATCCGGAAAAAACAAAGTTCAGAATTGGAAGTATTTCCAAATCATTAACAGCGGCCGGATTGGGCATCTTGATTGAGGAAGGAAAGATTGATCTTGATGCACCGGTTCAGAAATATGTACCTGATTTCCCGAAAAAGAAATACGAAATAACCACACGCCAGGTGGCCGGGCATTTGGCCGGAATACGCCATTACAATGGGGATGAATTCCTGTCGTCAAAGTACTATCCAACGGTGAGCGATGGATTGGAAATTTTTATGAATGATACCTTATTGTTTGAGCCGGGAACAAAGTACAGTTACTCGAGCTATGGATTTAACCTTTTAAGTGCTGTAATGGAAGGTGCTTCAGGTGAGGAGTTTTTGCATTTTATGCAAACGCGTGTTTTTGATCCCTTAGGAATGACTGAGACAACCGCCGAACGTATGGATTCGCTTATCTTGTTTCGTGCCGGTTATTATGACATGAATGAGGGGAAAGTTATAAATGCACCCTTCGTCGACAACAGTTACAAATGGGCCGGTGGTGGTTTTATTTCTACCTCAGCAGATTTGGTAAAGTTTGGGAATGCAATGCTGAATAATACGCTTTTCCCCGAAGAAGTAAAACAAAAACTGATTACACCACAAACCTTGAAAAACGGAGAAAAAACAAACTATGGAATGGGTTTTTCTTCCGGGACCGATGAATTTGGACGTGAATATTATGGCCATGGTGGAGGTTCGGTAGGAGGATGCTCAAATCTTATTATATACCCGGAGGAGAAAATGGTGGTAGCGGTAATAACCAACGATTCACGTGCCAAGGTGGGGAATGAACTACATAAAATTGCAGAAATCCTGCTAGGCGAGAAACAATAAAAAACCCGGAGTTTAAATCCGGGCTTTGAGCTATTTATAGTACTTAATTACCAATGAATAATCGGATCAGCATTTCCGTCAGGATCGCCGCTAACGTAACCACTTGTTTTGGCAGAGCCAAGTAAAAGTACGCCTGCTGCATGGGGTGCAGCCATTGATGTTCCGCTAATGGTGTTATAACCTCCGTGTTTCCAGGTTGACTTAATGCGGTAACCGGGTGCGCAATAATCAACGGCACTTCCGTAGTTCGAGAAATAAGCCCAGTTATCGTTACTATCGCAAGCCGAAATGGTGTAAACTTTTGTGCTTTCGTCGCCTACGCGGGCAGGAGAATGATTGTTTGCATCATCGCTTTCGTTACCAGCGGCCAGCACAAAGGTGCAGCTTGAAGAGGCTGCTAGCACAGCATTATCGAGTGTAGTAGAAACGCCACCGCCAAGACTCATATTGGCCACATCGCCTGACGAGGCATTAGCGGCTACATAATTTACTCCGGCGACAACTCCTGAAACTGTACCGCTTCCACGACGGTCGAGAACGCGAACCGCAACAACCGTTGCTCCGGCTGCAACGCCCACAACACCTTCTGAATTATCAATTGCAGCAATAGTGCCGGCAACATGTGTCCCATGTCCGTTTTGGTCATCAGGAGTTGATTTTCCACCCAAAAACGTCTCACTTCTATTTTTGTCTACATTCAAATCCGGATGATCCAGGTCAATTCCCGAATCAATTATCCAGGCAACTTTTCCGCTTCCGTTGGCAGCTCCGCCAACACGGGCAATCCCCCAGGGTGTTTCCTGGGTTGTAGTTCCGCCTCCTGTGTCGCCACCACCACTATTAGGCCCTTTTCCGGGAGGTGGTGCCAATGCAATTACTTTGTCTGGCTCAATGTAAGCCACCGAAGCATCATTTTCGAGTTTCTTTAATTGTCCGGGAGCTATTTTTACCGAGAATCCTTTTAATGCAGTGCCGTAAACGTGGCCAATTTCACCATCGGTAATACCGGCACGTTCCAATATTTTTGCAGACTTGGCTTTTACAGCATATTGTTTCTTCTCGTAACCTTTTAACTGTGCTAATTCTGCCGTTAGGTCGGCATCGTTCAGTACAACTATGTAACTGTTTTTCGATGATGACGCGGATTTAAGTTCAATGGTATCATCAGCGTTTTCGTCGCCTACAAAGGTGTCGTTACACGAATAAATTAATGCTCCGGCACAGAACAGAGCCAGAATTTTTAATTGCAGTTTTTTCATAAAGTCATGATTTTAGTGAGTAAATTAATTATCAGCGTTTTGTGTTCATTCTAAAGCATAAAAAAAGCTGCTTGTAGAATACAAACAGCTCTTTTAATATTTTTGTTTAACGCTATTTTAATAATTCACTCACTTTCTCAATGATCTTGTTGAATTCGTCCTCTTTGAAACCAATTGAAGCGACCGCAATTTTACCATCCTTATCGATTATAAAATTACGCGGAATGTTTTGTTTAGCGTATTTCGAAAAGATCTCACGTTCGGCATCAGGGTAGAAGGGGAGTGAGTAATTGTTGTCGGCTTTGAATGTATTTACCGTTTCCCAATCGTGTTCGCGCCCGATTACCAGTACCTCGAAGTTTTTGTTTTGCTTGAGTTTCAGGTATACCTCTTTTTCAAGATGAGGCAGCTCTTTGCGACATGGCGGGCACCAGTTGGCAAAAAAGTTAATCCACACTACTTTCCCTCTCAAATCTGAGAGTTTTTTTACCGAACCATCTTCCATCGTTATGGAAAAGTCGGGGGCAGTGTCGCCTTCTTTTACCAGGGTGAATTCGTCTTGAGCAAACGTATTTATCGCTAAGAACGCCAGAAAAATAAATATCGTAAGTTTTTTCATGATGTTGTTTTAATCTTTACAATTTGCCACTAATGTAGCCATATGATCTGAAAACAAAAACACCCGCTTAAAATTAAGCAGGTGTCTTCAGTTTATGATCGTTATTCTTTTAAGCTTGCTTCAAAAAATCATTAACGGCCGATTCAATGCGGTCTTCAATTTTCGAAGTGTCCGATTTTACAAATTTATCGCCGGTGATGTTTTCATACAATTCAATGTATCTTTCTGATACCTCGTTAACAAACGACTCAGGAATTTCAGGAAGTACATCGCCGTCGCGGCCCTGGAAGTTGTTCTCCATCAACCACTCGCGAACAAATTCTTTCGAAAGCTGCTTTTGGTTTTCGCCTTTATCAAAACGCTCCTGGTAACCATCAGCGTAGAAATAACGCGATGAATCGGGTGTGTGAATTTCGTCGATGAGGTAAATCTGACCATCTTTTTTACCAAACTCGTATTTGGTGTCCACCAAAATCAAACCCATTTCTTTGGCAATTTCGCTACCGCGTTTAAAAAGTGCCAGCGAAATACGTTCCAGTTCTTTATAATCTTCTTCCGAAACCAATCCTTGTTTGATGATTTCTTCGCGCGAAATGTTTTCGTCGTGAGCGCCCTGCTCTGCTTTGGTTGTTGGCGTTAACAATGGCTCTGGAAAAGCCTGGTGCTCTTTCAAACCTTCAGGAAGCGGAACGCCACAAATATCGCGACCTCCATTTTTGTACAATCTCCATGAACTTCCGGTTAAATAACCACGCACGATCATTTCTACCGGGAAAGTTTCGCAAAAATGCCCTACTGTTACGTTCGGATCGGGTGTTGCTATTTTCCAGTTCGGAACAATGTCAGCCGTAGCATCCAGAAACTTTTCTGCAATCTGGTTTAATACCTGTCCTTTAAAAGGAATTCCTTTTGGCAATACCACATCGAAAGCTGAAATACGATCGGAAACAACCATTACCAAAAAATCGTCGTTGATGTTGTAAACGTCGCGAACTTTACCTTTGTAGTGGCTTTTTTGTCCCGGGAAATTGAAACTTGTTTTTGTAAGTGCGTTACCCATTTTTGTTGAAAATTTATGTTGTATTTATACTTATTGTCTGCGTTATAAACTGTTTCCGCCTTTATTACAAATTTAGCAGGTTTTTGTTTAGCCTGATACTGGAATCCTTGATACTGGTTGTTGGATCCTTGATTCCTCCAATAAAATGATTTACTGATCGTTTTTCTCTTTTGTTTCAGTTTTTATCTCAATCTTCTCCTCGTCATGTTTATCGTAAGCTTCTACAATGTCGCGCACTAAACGGTGGCGTACAATGTCTTTTTTATCGAAATAAATGTTCCCAATATTTTTAATTCCCTTCAGGATTTTCAAGGCCTGGATCAACCCCGAATGACTTTTTCGCGGAAGGTCGATCTGCGTAACATCGCCGGTAATAATAAATTTGGCGTTTAGTCCCATTCGGGTTAAAAACATTTTTAGCTGGTTAACGGTGGTATTCTGTGCTTCGTCGAGAATAACATAGGCGTTGCTTAATGTTCGTCCACGCATAAAAGCCAGCGGGGCAATTTGTATCACTCCGTCTTTCAGAAATTCCTCGAGTTTTTTCGGCGGGATCATATCCTGCAAGGCATCGTAAAGCGGTTGTAAATACGGATCGATTTTATCCTTTAAATCGCCGGGAAGAAAACCCAGGTTTTCACCAGCCTCAACAGCCGGACGACTCAAAATAATCTTACGTATTTCTTTGTTTTTTAACGCTCTTACAGCCAGTGCAATGGCGGTGTAGGTTTTTCCTGTTCCGGCCGGACCGATGGCAAAAATCAAATCGTTATTGGCACTGGCCTCCACCAAACGGCGTTGGTTGGGAGTGCGGGCACGAACAGGTTTTCCGCTGTTACCAAAAACGATAATATCGGGTTCGCCATTGCTGTTTTCTTCAAACGATGACACACCCGAATCCAATAGCTCGTGAATAATTTCTTCCGAGAGCATATTGTACTGATAATAATGGTCGAGAATGAGGGCGAACTTTTTCTCAAAAGCTTTGATTTCCTTTGGTTCTCCCTGAACGAACAAGGCATGGCCCCGTGCCGTGATCTTAATTTTTGGGAAAAGCCTTTTTATCAGTTCAATTTTCGAATTGTTTACTCCAAAAAACTCAAGGAGATCAATTCCTTCCAGTAAAATTTGTTTATCCAATGTTTCTTCTTAATAATTTAAGCAGGGCAAATTTACGAAAATAAATTGCCACTATCGAATGTTGGAAGGCTTTGATATTCAATTTCTGACCGATGTGAAAATTGTCAGCTTTTTTATTTCGAGAACATTTTAACGATCCAAAGAATAAGGTAAAGACCCAAACCAACGCCGGCGAATAGAACACCAACAACAAATGCAATTCTAATTATTTTTACATCCCAGCCTAATTTGCCGCTGAGCCATTCTGATACTCCTAAAATCATGTGTTTATTATTTATTGTTATACTGGCAAGATAAAATTTATTAATAAATCTGTGAACTTTAAATACAGTTTTTGTTTGTTAAACATCGGAATCCTTAACTTCGGATGAAATTTGAAACGCAAAAGAATGCAAAAAAAGATAGAAGAGTTTAAACGCTTGCTGGATATAATGGACGAATTGCGCGAGAAATGTCCATGGGATAAAAAACAAACACTGGAATCGTTGCGCAAATTAACCATTGAGGAAACTTACGAGTTAGGCGATGCCATTTTGAAAAACGATTTGCAGGAGATAAAAAAAGAACTGGGCGACATATTATTGCACATTGTTTTTTACGCCAAAATAGGTGATGAAAAAGGAGCTTTTGATATTGGCGATGTGTTGGAAGGAATTAACGAGAAATTGATTTATCGTCATCCACATATATTTGGTGATGTGGATGTTGAAGGTTCGGCCGATAAAGTTGCTGAAAACTGGGAAGCTTTAAAATTGAAAGAAAAAGGCGGCAATAAACGTGTTCTGGAAGGTGTTCCGGCTGCCATGCCGGCATTGGTTAAAGCCAACCGTATTCAGGAAAAAGTGCGGGGAGTTGGTTTTGATTGGGAATACAAAGAGCAGGTTTGGGATAAAGTTAAGGAGGAGGTTGACGAGTTAAGCGTTGAGATCAACAATGCCGACAAAGATAAAATGGAGGCCGAGTTTGGTGATTTGCTTTTTGCCGTGGTAAATGCTGCACGTTTGTACGACATCGATCCGGAAGCCGCATTGGAACGCACCAACATAAAATTTATAAAACGCTTTAATTACCTCGAAAGCAAAACGCTGTTACAGGGGAAAAGCCTGCACGATATGAGTCTTGCCGAAATGGACGAGATTTGGGAGGAAGCTAAGAAAGAAGAGTAACGTTCGAACGATTAGCGATTAATGAGATTGGGAATAGTTGCAGTAGGCAGTAGACAGTCGCAGTAGGCAGTCGCAGTTTGCAGTTTCGTAATTTTACAGCTTCTCAATCTAATTCAAACTTCCTTCAATCAGTTGCAACCTTCTTCATCAACCAACTCATATTCTCCGCCAGCGTACGGATGGTATTTATACCTTCTTCATCCTGCAGCACGTCACCCTTGTTTTTGCCAAAAGCAAAGTTCCAGTAGCTTGAGCCCGGAACGATCATCTGGTTGATCAGGAAAAAACGATTCATGGTATCGAAAGTAGGCAATGCACCACCACGGCGTACAGAGATAACACCGGCGCCCACTTTGCGTTTTAGCAAATGACCGTTGCCGCGTGTCACATAGCCGGCCACATCCATTAGGGCTTTTATTTCAGTGCTACATCGGCAAAGTAAACGGGCGTACCCAAAATGATTCCATCGGCTTCAATCATTTTTTCGATGCAAAGATTTAGCAAATCATTTTTTATGTGGCATTTCCGGTCTTGAATTTCGCGACATTTTCCGCAAGCCGTACAACCGTGAACCGGTTTATTTCCCAGTTGAATAACTTCGGTTTCTATTCCTTCCGCCCGAAAGATTTTAAATGTTTCTTCTATTAAAAGCGATGTATTTCCGTTGCGTCGTGGGCTTCCGTTAATGGCTACTACTTTCATGAAATAAATTGTGAAATTGTTAAACTGCCAAATTGTATAATTGCTAAACTGTTTATTGTCCGAAGACGTAGGCGATAATGTTGGCGCCCATTTTTAGTGCTTTTTGACGCAGGTCTTCCGGATCGTTGTGTACGTCGATATCTTCCCAGCCATCGCCCAAATCGGTTTCGTAAGTATAAAGGCAAACCAGCCGGTCGTCTACAAATAATCCAAAAGCCTGTGGTGGTTTATTGTCGTGCTCGTGTATCTTCGGAATACCTTCGTTAAAATCATACTTTTGATGAAAAATTTCGTGCGATGGTGGTAATTCAACAAACTCCTGGTCGGGGAAAACCTTTTTCATTTCGCGTCGGATATATTCATCCAGTCCGTAATTATCGTCGATGTGTAAAAAACCTCCACCTTCAAGATAAACACGCAAATTCATCGCGTCGCTTTCCGATAAAATAATGTTGCCGTGCCCGGTTAAGTGCACAAAAGGGAAATTAAACAACTCGGGGCTGCCAATTTCAATGGTCGATGGTTCGGGATTTATGTTGGTATGCAGATTTTCGTTACAAAACTCAATGAGGTTGGGCAGGGCAGTAGGATCGGAATACCAGTCACCGCCTCCATTGTATTTCAGCAAAGCAATTTTTACACTGCTGCCTTGTGCGACAGATCCAAGTGTAAAAAGCAAAAACAGGAACAGAAATGCAGTTCTCATTCGTTAAAATTTTCCGAAAAATACGATTCCTTGCCGAGATGAAAAAATGCAACAGAAACCAATTGCTGCTTGGCGACAATATTAACTTTCCATTGCTCCCCGCATTAGTAAATCAAGGGCTTTGTCTAACGAGCCGGCAGCAGTTATTTCGCCCGAGTTTACAAAGAAAATTTCATCGGCACTTTCAATGGTGTTTAGCCGGTGTGCAATAATAACCTTTGATGTTGATGCCGGCAGGTTATTGATGATTGTTTCCAATTGTTGTTCGGTAACGGTATCAATATTTGCCGTCGCCTCGTCGAGAATGAGCAATTCCGGTTTTCGTAAAATGGCGCGCATAAAAGCGATCAGCTGTTTTTGCCCCAGGCTAATTCCATCGCCTGTCATTTGTATAGGCGTTTCCAAACCACTGTCAAAACGTTGCAGCAAACTTCCCAGTCCGGCTTCTTCAAGCGAATTGCGCAGCTCTTCATTGCTTAAAGCTGTCATTGCTTCGTTGCCATATAAAATATTTTCCCGTACCGTACCCGAGAATAAAATTGGGTCTTGAAGAATCACCCCGATTTTTGCTGTTCTTTCAGCTGCATCGTACGATTTTATGTCTTTCCCATCCAGGAGGATCGTTCCTTTTGTAGCATCGTATAAACGGGCAATCAAGGAGGCAGTAGTTGTTTTTCCGCCACCTGTAGGCCCGATAAAAGCATAAGTTTTTCCACGCTCCAAATCGAAGTTAACTTTGTGAAGCACCTCTTTGCCGTTCGGGTAACAAAACGAAACATCGTTAAAATGTACAAGTGTTTTGCTTTGTTGTGTTTCCGTTTCTTTTGCAACTTCCAGATTGTTCTCAAGCGAAAGTAAATACGAGATGCGATCCCACGCTGCCAAAGCTTGTTGAAAGTTTGCCCAAAGTATGGCCAACTGGCGTAAGGGGTTATAAAAGTTCATCACGTAGGCAATAAAACTAATCAGCAAACCAACGCTAAAATTTCCCTGAATAATGAGGTAAATACCCAGCGCCAAAACAATCAGTTGCCCAATATTGGCCGCAAAAGTATAAACCGGATTGAGAATATTGTTGGCAATTCCGGCATAAACCGAGTGCTTATAATTTTCTTCGTTCGCCGCAGTAAAACGTTTTCTGAAATAGTCGCGGCGGTTAAAAGCAACCACCACCTTAAAATTGGCCAGGCTTTCCTGAATTTCGGCAGAAAGGTCGCCCAGACTTTTTAGGCTGGCTTCGTTCTTTCGGCGTATCCACGGCGAAATAATTTTAGTGAAAACCAAAAGAAACAGGGCAGGAGAGAGTGCCGCCAATCCCAGTGGCAGGTTGATTACCAGAAGCAGAATTCCTGCACCGGTCATGGTAATAATTCCGCCAATAAAACGCATCAGCGACTGCGAAAAGAATTCGTTTACCTTTTGGGTGTCGTTGTTGATGCGCGATATCAGGTCGCCCGATTTATTTTGGTTAAAAAAGTCGAGCGGCAGTTCCTGCAATTTATGAAATACCGAATTGCGGAGACTGTACAACATGCGTTGCCCAATGCCGCCCATCATAATCATTTGAGCATAATTCACAAAAAATGCCACCACATACATCGTCAGCAAAATTCCGGCAAAAAGCAAAATTCCGTGGTAATCTTTGGTTTGCACATAATTGTCTACCGTATACCCGATTATGTATGCGCCAGCCAGACTTAATGCAGCATTTACTGCAATTGCCGCAAAGGCGATAATCAGGTTGCGTCGTTCGCCACTGATAATTGCCACCAGTTTCTTTAGCGATTTCAGAAACGGAAGTTTCTTCTCTTTTTTATCGGGTGTGCGGTTCAGATTATAATTCATAGTGGCTGGTACTTTTTTGTGAGTTATAAATCTGAATATATTCGGGCGAATGTTCTTTCAAACTTTCGTGTTTACCTGTTGCTACCACTTCGCCTTCCATCAGAAGAATGATTTGGTCGAATCCGGTTACCGGGGCTATTTTCTGTGTGATGGAAAGCAGTGTAAGCTCCGGGTAATTCTTATGAATATTAGCCAAAATTTTATCTTCGGTTTTTCGGTCAACCCGCGAAGTAAAATCGTCGAGCAAAAGTATTTTTGGATTTAAAGCCAGTGCACGCGCCAGCATAATACGTTGTTTCTGTCCGCCCGAAAGACTGGTTCCCCGCTCTGAAACGATAGTGTTTAAACCGTCAGGTAAGCTTTTTATAAAATCAGCCAGTTCAGCCGTGGCAATGGCTTTGTTTAAATCTTCATCCGAAACCTTGTCGTTAAACGCAATGTTTTCACGCAGGCTCATATTAAAAATCACATTATCCTGAAAAACAAAACCAAGTTGTCGGTTTAAAACCTCAGTAGAGTAATCTTTAACCGGAATATTGTCGATGGTGATCGAACCGGAATCCGGCGGTATAAGATTGGTCAGCAAATAAAGCAACTGACTTTTTCCGGCAGCCGTTGGTCCGATAATCGCCGTTTTGCTTCCGGCTTTTATATCGAACGAAATATTTTTCAGCACCGGTTTTTTGTCAAAGCTCAGTGTAATATTCTGAAGTTTAATATCTCCCGATATGTCTGTTTCCACAGCACCGTTATCAGCCGGCGGCGGAGCATCCAAAACCTGCCTGATCCGGCCGTAAGAAGCCGTTGCCGAGGCAATAATATTGCTCATAAATCCAATCATCATAATCGGAAAGATCAACATCATTACGTAGCTGTTAAAAGCGGCAAAATTACCCAGCGAGAGGGTGTCCATAACCACATAATGTCCGCCAAGTGCCAGAATGATAACAATGGCAAAGTTAGCCACAAAAGTTACGATAGGAATAAGCACCGAGAACAGGCGAACAATGGAAAGTCCCAAATCGCGCGATTCAACATTCTTTTCTGCAAACTTGAGAATTTCGGGTTGTTGCGAGTTTAAAACCCGTATAAGTGCCGAGCCCAGAATACTTTCGTTTATAACACGGTTGAGGGCGTCGATCACCTCGCGGCTCTTCTTAAAAAGCACTTTTACTTTTTTGAATACGATATAAAAGGCCACCGACAAAATAGGGACGATGGTGAGTACTGCCAGCGCTAGCTTCCAGTTAATAGAAATCAGCAGAATTGCTACACCGAAAATGATAAACAACGATGAGATGATGGAAACGAATGCCTGCGATACAAACATTTTTACCGAATCCATATCGGAAGTCAGGTTGGTTAAAAGTTTCGATGGATTGGCTTTTAATATGAACGAATAGCTTTGTTTCGAAATCTTATCCGACAATTTATTGCGCAGGTCTTTTGCAACTTTTTCGGAAGCTAATGTTTGTACAATCCCCTGTAGCAAGGTGAAAATGAATATGCCGAGAGCTGCCAGTACAAACTGGGTGATAACCGTTTTGGCGTCAAACTGGTTAGCAGTAAATGAGTCGATTCCGCGTGCAATAATTCGCGGAATAAGCAGGTTGATTCCGCTGCCGGCCAGTGCCATTATTATTAATGCCGTTACGAGTGCTTTGTATGGTCCCAGTACCCTAAACAGGCCTGCCCGCTGTTTTCCTTCTGTTCTTTTTTTACTTTGGGTTTTGCGCATCTTAAAAATTGTGGTGCAAATCTACCCATTTATAACCGTTTACCCTCCAAAATGATTAAACGGATGCCAATAAATTATATAAAATTTAGATGTGATTCTTGTAATGCGCAGCAATTCAAAAGCTTATTGAAGGTTGTTTTCCGGCTAAAACAAATGTGTGTCGAAACCTTTTACCTTTTTTTAAGTGTTACCAACGGAGATTTTGCATAAAGAAAGCGGGATTCCGAATTGGTAATAATGGAATCCCGCTTTTATTAAAGTTTCTTTTCTTCGTAACGTAAAGACTCAGCCCCGATGCTTCGATCGGGATTTCGTCACTCATACCTGAGTGCCTCAATACTGACGAAACTTTGTTTGTCAGCATTTTCGCACTTCTCTCTACTCATATCGAAGTGCCTCAACAGGATTGCGGGTTGCAGCTTTATAACTCTGTACCGAAACGGTTAACAAAGCAATTGCAATGGAAAGAACACCGGCCAATGCAAATATCCACCAGTGAAGCTCGGTTTGGTAGGCAAAGTTTTGTAGCCAACTGCTCATTACATACCATGCCAGTGGCGATGCAATTACAAATGAAATAAGTACCCATTTGACAAAATCTTTGTTTAGCATAGCCAGAATTTGAGAAACTTTCGATCCGTTTACTTTGCGAATGCCGATTTCTTTTCGCTTTCGTTCGATGGCAAAAACCGATAGACCAAACAAACCTATGCAGGCAATAAATATGGCAACAAACGAAAAATATTGGAACAGTCCTGATATACGGAGTTCTGCGTTATACATTTCCTGCAGCCGCTGATCAAAAAAGCCAATTTCAATGTTGGAGTCAGGAATAATCGTTTTCCAGTTTTCCTTTATAGCGGCAAGCGTTTGACTAAAATTTTCAGGTCTTATCCGCATAATCAAAACATCGGGATTCTGATTTAAGGGTATCATCACCATCGGTTCAATTCCGGTGCGTAACGACTCGAAATGAAAATCTTTTGCTACTCCCACAATTCGTGCTCTGTCGTCGCCATTTCTGCCAAAGTATTTCTGAATAGGATCAGTCATTTTCATCCGTCGAATAGCTTCCTGGTTCAGGATCACTTCGTTTGAAAATTCACTTTCACTGTTTTCAGTTAACTCTGTGGATGGCGAAAAGCTTTGTCCTTCAGCCATTGAAATTCCAAGAGTTTTGAAATACTCACGGTCAACACGCATGGCGCAAATCAGTACTTTGTTTTCCGGATCTTTGCCTTGCCAGTCGTAACCCCACGAAGAGTTGCCTCCCCAAAACGGAAGTTTGTCCGCTTTTGTTAGGCTTTCCACGCCGCTAATATTTTTTAGCGATGCAGAAAGCGCTTCGTGTTTTGTTTTTGTCGCATCATCAAGATTGATGTAAACCAGGTTATTCTGGTTATACCCCAAATCGTAATTGTTGATGAATTTGAGTTGCGAATTCACTGCTATGGTGCAAATAATCAGAATGATTGACAATGTAAATTGAACAACTACCAGCAGGCTTCTGAAACTTATTCGGTTGGCACTTTTTCGGGTAGCTTTTTTTAATACCCGCGCCGGAGCAAACGAGGATATGTACAGCGAAGGGTAGGCCACCGATAAAACGAGTGTGGTCAGGATCATAGCAATAAGCATGAAGATGAGGTATTTGTTGCCCAATAACGACAGGGAAATGTGTTTATCAGAAAGTTGCCCAAAAAGTGGTGTAAAAGCCAGTACCAAAGCAGCTCCCAATACGATACTAATTAGAATCATCAGGCCTTTTTCGTAAAAAAACTGCGATGTTAGATTTGCTTTTGTTGCTCCCAAAACTTTCCTGATTCCAACTTCCGGCCGTCGTGTTTCAGAGCTGGCAGTTGACGAATTCACAAAATTGATAGATGCAATAAGAACAATAATAAGGGCAATGGCCAAAAACTGGTAGATGTATTGTATCCGATTGTTTTCTCCGGAGAAAGTGTACAAATGGCGTTTTGCATACGGAAACAAGTAAATGGATGTATTCTCCTGTCCTTTTTCCTTTAGAAAACCGGTCAGTTTGCTTTCCAGTTGATTGGCGTCAGTGTCTTTGGTTAGCAGCAGACAGGTAAAAGGCCAGTTGTTTCCCCAGCGTGTGAGATCGGCTCCCAGTTGTTCGGCCAGTTTTATCGATGCCAAAATATCAAACTGTGTAGATGAATGGTCTTTTGGATAATCGATTATCGCTCCAACTGTTAAGGTGTAGGTCCCGTAAATAGTCAGCATTTTGCCAATTGCCGACTCATTGGGAAAAAATAATTGGGCAATTTTTGGTGTGATCAAAATTTTGTCGGGAGCTTCAATGGCATTTATATCTCCTTCAATAAGTTCGAACGAGAAAATATTCATAAACTCCTGGTCGGCCAGGGTAAGGCTTATGTCTTTGTATTCGGTGGTTTCGTATTTTACGGGCAAACCGCCGAGATTGGTATAAGTGGTGGCATTCTCAATTTCAGGATAGGTCTGTTTTAATTCGTTGGCCAAAGGAAAAGGCGTACAGCCGGTGTGCAGATCCTGCCCATCGGAATAAACCTGGTGTTCGTACACCTGGTACATTTGCCCGAGGTTGGCGTTAAATTTATCGAAACTGAGTTCGTCGACCACCCAAAAAAGGATGAGTGTTGTTACGGCAATTCCGATGGCCACACCACCAATATTTAAGAATGAGAAGAATTTGTTTTTCAGGATATTTCTCCATCCCAGTCTGAGGTTGCGTTTAAATTCTGACATGGTTATTGTTTTTGGTTTTTATGGTGCTCAATCCGATTCCATGGGAGTCGGGCTGTGTTGGATTGTAGTTACATGTTTACAGCATTATTTCGCCCAATTCTTTTTTAACCTCCTGGGTAATTACCATTCCGTCGAAAAGGTTGATAACGCGGTGGGCATATTCCGAATCGCGAAGCGAGTGTGTAACCATTACGATGGTGGTTCCTTCCTGGTTAAGTTCAGTGAGCAATTGCATCACTTCCAAACCATTTTTTGAATCGAGGTTTCCGGTGGGCTCATCGGCCAAAATAAGTTTTGGATTAGCTACCACTGCACGGGCAATGGCTACACGTTGCTGCTGACCTCCGGAAAGTTGTTGCGGGAAATGTTTTTTTCGGTGACCGATCTTCATGCGTCCCAATACTTCCTCAACGCGCTGCTTACGCTCGCTGGCTTTCATTTTTAAATAAATAAGCGGAAGTTCAACGTTTTCAAATACGGTTAATTCATCAATCAGGTTAAAACTCTGAAATACAAAACCGATGTTTCCTTTTCGAAGCATGGTTCGGTTACGTTCTTTCAGTTGTCCAACTTCCTCATTATCGAAAAAATACTTGCCTGATGTTGGATTATCGAGAAGTCCGATAATATTTAGCAGTGTAGATTTTCCGCAGCCGGAAGGGCCCATTATGGCAACAAATTCGCCGCTTTTTACATGCACATTGACTTTGTTTAACGCACTGGTTTCAATTTCATCAGTTCGGAAAACTTTAGAAAGGTCGTTTGTTTTAATCATTTTATATGGCTTTTGTTCGTTATAAAAAGTTGATTTGCTTTTTTATAAGACGACGCAAAATGCCATGCGTTACAATTGCATTGTAAAAAGTATTACATGCTTATTTGAAATTGTTGCAAGATTAACCGGCCTGATCCACAGAATATTGACTATTCCTGCTGAGTAAGCGGCGTTGTAGGATCATTACGCTCGGCAAGATTGAAATACTGAAATGCCTGAAATGTAAACGGAATAACCAATAAAACAGTGGTTACTACCGATGAAATAGCATTTAATACCCAATACCACGTGGGATAATCTGCCGGATTGGTAAGCTCTGCAGAAAAAATATTTGATGAAACGCCCATGATCATCGAAGGAATAGATAGTACAATACCAACAGCATACACAATAACTATGGCAATCAGGTTGATCAAAAGGGTATTCCACCAGCTTGAATTCACCAGTTTCCACGAGCGACTGAGTGCTTCACTAATTCCTTTCTTCTCGAAAATAAGGATGAAAACAACCAACGAAAAGGTATTGGCAAAATACAATCCGGGGAGAAGACACATCATAGCACCGAAAAATACGATGATTACAAAGATGAGGTTCGCTCCGAGTGCCAACAGGCTATTGGAGAAAAATTTCGAACTGATATCGGTCAATTGAAAATTTCCTTTTCCGTGTTTTATGTAGGCTTCAATGTAGCTGTAGTAGGTGCCCATTAACAGCGACTGCACAAAAAGGCCAAAAAACATAAACATAAAAAGGTTCTGGTAGAAAGGACCTATGTCGGCCATCAGACTTTCGGGATTGGAGAGGTCGAACTGACTTAACACATTACGTTGAAAATAAACCTGCACACCGGCATATAAAATAACAAAAGGCAAAACATAAATGCCAATCATCCGAAAGATCGGCTTTGCTTCTTGTTTTAAAAAATCAAATGAATCGGAAATTACAACGCCTAGGTCGCGTTGTTTACGAAAACGGATATCTTTTTGCTCCATGAAATAATAGATCTTTACTCAAATGTCTTAACATCAATTTGATATTTGTTACGATCGCTCGAACTTCTCGATACCAATTCACCAAGGAATCCAGCAAGGAAAAACTGAGCTCCGATTATCATCGATGTTAAAGCAATATAAAAATAGGGGCTGTCGGTTATTAAATGCCCGGTAATCCCGTTGTTTAGCTGAATGATCTTTTGAACTCCAAGATATGTGGCAGAAGCAAAACCAACGATAAAAATCAGGGCACCCAAAATACCAAAAAAGTGCATGGGGCGTTTTACAAAGCGCGAAATAAACATTACGGAGAGTAAATCAAGCGGGCCACGAATAAAACGTTCCAGCCCGAACTTGGTTACTCCGTATTTTCGCTCGGCATGAACAACCACTTTTTCGCCAATCTTTTTGTAGCCGGCCCATTTTGCCAGAACCGGAATATAGCGGTGCATTTCGCCGTAAACTTCAATGCTTTTTATAACGTTTTTGCGATAAGCTTTCAGGCCGCAGTTCATGTCGTGCAGCTTAATCCCACTCATTCGCCGAACGGTCCAGTTGTATAATTTACTGGGCAGGTTTTTCGTAAGAACCGGGTCGAAACGTTTTTTCTTCCAACCCGAAACCAAATCGAAACCATCTTCTTTAATCATCCGGTACAGTTCCGGAATCTCATCGGGGCTGTCCTGCAAATCGGCATCCATGGTAATTACCACATCGCCCTGAACAGCCTCGAAACCGCAATATAATGCGGCAGACTTTCCATAATTACGCCTGAACTTAATTCCTTTTATACAGGAATTTTCTTTCTGAAGTTGTTCGATTACTTCCCACGAGTTGTCGATGCTGCCGTCATCGATCAACATAACTTCGTAGGAGAAGTTATTTCCGTCCATCACCTTCTTTATCCACGCGGCCAACTCGGGCAGCGACTCTTCTTCGTTAAACAGGGGAATAACTACGGAAATATCCATTAAAAACGCTTTTGTATATTATTAATATGAATCTTCAACTTTCTTTTTAACAATTGCCGCAACAATAAGCGAAATTATGCCACCGCCAATTATGCCTGAAAGGGCTGCCTGTCGTAATGTTTTAGCAATAGTAGGAATTTCTTTAAACTTCTCCATGGCCTGGTCGATACTTGCATCAGGAACACCACGGCTTTCCATAAATTCCAGTGTTTTTTGCTGCATGCTTGCCATTAGGTTCTCCATATAGTTAGGATCAATAAAACTATGGAAAATATAGGTATAAATAACCAGGATGACAGTTGAAACAACTGTTACCAGCATGGCAAACTTAAAAGCTTCGGCAAAACTAATGTAGCCTTCAAATTCTTTGTTTCGATAATTTTTTGTAAAAATGAACAGTATTACAAAAGATATTACAAAGGATAAAAGGGCAACAATTACAGAACCAAAAATTCCTAATGATTCCATGACACCGCCAGCCCAAATAATAACGTTAATAAAAATAGAAATTAAAGCCACGTAAAGACCATAGGTTAACGATGATTTTAATAAAGGTGATGATTTTTGTTCCATGATGTTTGTTTTAATTATAGGTTTGACAAATATAAATGATTTTTTGTAGCATTGGCGTAAAACAATGTATAGTTACACATCGGTTTTTTGAGTTCGCTTTTTTCACATAATTACTGAAAATGTTGGGCTAGTCTCGGATCGCGTAAAAAAATGCTTAAAAAATTTCATTCAGTTGTATTTCATTTTCAATCTGATAAGTAGTTCCATCGCGTTTAAAATTACGCGACAGAACGATTTTGTTTGGCGGAAGAACAAAATTTTCTACTTTTGTCGCTGGGTAAGTCCTGTGCGACCAGCTCCCGCTGAATCCCCCCAGGGTCGGAAGGCAGCAAGGGTAGGCGGTTGTAGCGGTGCGACACAGGTAGCTTACCCACTTTTTTCGAAAAGAAAAAGCGTTCAGAAAAGTGGTGAAAAGTTTAAAAAAGGTATTGCAGAATTAAAAATTAATTCTTTCCTTTGCACCCGCTGATTTGAAACAGCAACGTTCTAATAAAAGATTGAGATAATAAGCCGAATTAGCTCAGTTGGCCAGAGCACGTGATTTGTAATCTCGGGGTCCCCAGTTCGAATCTGGGATTCGGCTCATTTAAAATATTTTGGGAAGATACCGAAGCGGTCAAACGGGGCAGACTGTAAATCTGTTGGCTCAGCCTTCGTAGGTTCGAATCCTGCTCTTCCCACAAGGGAATAACTAAACAAGTTGTTCCCTTTTTTTATGGTTTTATATCTTTTGCAGACGCTGGATTTAAACAGCTACGTTCTAAAAAAAAATAATGAAATATTGCCGAATTAGCTCAGTCCCGATAAACCAGAAATTTTAATTTCTTAGTTTATCGAGGATGCTCGAAAATCCAAAGATTTTCGGCATTGGCCACCGAAACGAAGTTTCGGAACCGGAGCAAGTATTTGAGGTATCAAATCGAAATTTGGTGATAAACAATAAGCCGAATTAGCTCAGTTGGCCAGAGCACGTGATTTGTAATCTCGGGGTCCCCAGTTCGAATCTGGGATTCGGCTCATTTAAAATACTTTGGGAAGATACCGAAGCGGTCAAACGGGGCAGACTGTAAATCTGTTGGCTCAGCCTTCGTAGGTTCGAATCCTGCTCTTCCCACCAAGAAAAAGCTCGTCATTTTATGACGGGCTTTTTTCATTTTGTGGCATTATGAATTTATAATTTGATGTCGGAAAATGAAAAAAGGCGAAGAAGCGGAGCGAGAGCTTTTTCTTTAGACTTCTCCTTTTGAGGATCAGGCTAACTAATCCTGCTCTTCCCACAAAGGGAATAACTGAAAAGTTGTTCCCTTTTTTTATGCCTCTTAGGAAAAGATTTAGCCTGTTCGGAATTATTCTCTACGATAAATATCATTATAAATTTCCTTAGCCCTCTCTTTATATCTTGGTTCAAGTCTTTCATTTCCGCGCTCACGAAACTCGGCATCCAGCCTTAAAATTTGTTGCAGGAAGCTACGATCTTGCGTTGATAAAGGGAATTCAAACTTATAAACTGGCAGGGAGGGCTGAGTTACGGTTACATTTTCAGTAGCTCGTTTTAATTCATTAATTTCAGAATTCTTCTTGTTTAATGTTATTTGCATTCTGTTATTTTCCTGTTCGAGTCTTGCTATTTGCTGTTGCATTTCATTAACGGCCGGACTGCCTTCATTGGCAATAACTGATTGCAATTGTGTGACTTGTCGTTCAAGGAGGTTGCGTTCGTTTACGATTGCTTCCTTATTTTCCTCAATTTGTTGAATTTGGGATTGCAATTGTGCCACTAGCTCTTGGGTTTCGACCAGCTCTTCCTGTGGCTCCACTTGCATATCGCTTGGTTCTGATTCAAAATCCCTGTCAGCAACAAAACCTTGTTCAAAACTGCTTGTTTTATAAACGTAGGTTGCTGTTAATCCAACAACCCCAACAATTGTTAAAACCGCACTTATTCTTCTAAATTCTTTCGAAAGAATCATTAAAATCAAAACAAAAACAGCCACTGAACCAGTGGCAAATATCGCGATGTTTTCACTCTTGAAATTTATATTTGCATTGTCTGTTGCTTTATCAAACAACACCCAGGTAATTACCAACGCAATCGAAACTAAAATTACCAAAACAATAGCTGTTCGGAGGGGTTTTGGAAGCTTTTCCCAAGCACTTTTACGGGGCATGACTTTTTGATTTAATGGTTCTGTAACGTCACTTAATGCTATTCAAGTTACTGCAAAAACGAATAAAATACAAGAAAGATAAATAGGTGTCATGCGATTCTAAATTCTTTCTCGGTGCAATTTACCCTTAAAAAATGATACAGGGTAGAAGTGAGCACGAACATTACAAATTCATGCTAATCAAAAAAGTTGCGGCAAACGCAATAATGGCGTACAATTCAGGGAATACGGCCAGTACCATTGTTTTTCCAAAAATATCGTGTCCTGAGCCAATGCCGGCAATTCCGTTTGATGTTACACTTCCCTGGTTAAGTGCCGAGAAAAATCCAACAAAACCCAGTGTTAATCCGGCAGCCATAATGGCTACTCCTTGCAGCATGGTCATTTCGGCAGTAATTATTCCCTGACTGTTAATGATAAAAAAACCGGCAAAACCATATAATCCCTGCGTTCCCGGCAATGCGCTCAACAGCAGGTAACTACCAAATTTGTCGGGTTTCTTCTTCAGGGCGCCAACTGTGGCATTTCCTCCCTTTGAGACACCAACAACACTTCCAATTCCCGAAAAAATAAGCATTATCGCCAAACCTATATAGGCTAAAATAACTGCAGTTGTCATAATCGTAGTTGTTTAAGTTTATTTCTATTTGTTACTATTTCTATTTAATTCATCGTTAATCATTCATCCTTAATCTTTCCAAACGGTTTATATTCTTCGCCGCCGCCTTTAAAACCGGCGCTTTTATAAAACTCCACAAAAGTTAAACGCATGGGGTGTACAAACGAGCCAAGCGACGAAATAAGAATGTTTAATGTGTGCCCCATCAAAAGGAATAGGACAAAAAATACAGGGCCTAAAATTTTAGACGCTCCCAAAATCTGCAACCCAATATCGTTAATTACAAAACCTAAAATGGCACTCGATAAACCCAATGCAAACAGCCGGATGTACGAAAGCAGATCGCCGAAAATGCCCGTGACCGTTGAATACACATCCCAAACGCCCTTGCCAATGCGGGCAAAAATATTCACGCCCGGATCGCTGAAAAAGAGTATAAAGAATCCGCCCAACGCGATTATGCTATACAAAATCGTTTTGCTCTGTGGAATAATTCCGGCACCGGAAAGCAGCACATAGCTTATGCTGCCAAGTAGAATTATCAGCCAACCATAAGTTGCCAGCGCGTAGCTAAAACCAAATTGTTTCGTTTGATTGGCTGCTTTAATAAATAGCCCGAGAATGATTTGAACACCGCCCAATATCAATGCCAGATTAAACATTTTGTCCGGGTTAAGGAAAAGATGCCGAACTTTTTCGGTTAAGGCGAAATCTGTTTCAATAAGGTTTATGCCAAAGAAAGTTCCTGAAATGGCTCCGAACAAAATTGTGGCGGCACCTAAAATTTGTATCAGGCTTAGGTAGGGTTTATACTCCGCGTTAGCTTTTAGTTTATATAACCCGGCGCCAATTAAAAACAGTAATCCGTAGCCGGCATCGCCCAGACAGAAGCCAAAGAACAACATAAAAAACGGCGCAAAAAATACGGTAAGGTCGAGCTCTGCATAATCGGGCAACGAAAACATGGACCCAATCGGCTCGAAGAGTTTGCCAAAACGGTTGTTCTTAAGTAATACCGGTATTTTATCGTCGGGTTTGGCTTTACGCGAAAAATAAACCGCATCGCTGTCTTTCAAGAATTGGTTCAGTGCCTGCATTTTGGTATGCGGAACCCAACCTTCGAGCACCATTAGTTTGTCCTCAGCCTCTTTGTTGGTATTTCGCAGTACATTATCGAATTCCAGCGAACGAATCAGTGTCGTTTTTTCTTGTTGCAGCAAATAAATGGAGTTGTTGGCATAGCTGTTAAAAGTTGTATGTATCGCTTTTATTCGTTCTTCAGTTTCTTGTATCTGCTCTTCAATTGCAGAGTAGGGAAGTGGCGGTAATTCAAGCAGTTCGGCATCAACTTTAATGGCTTCTTCGTTTTGTTGGATGTACACAAAAAGCACCTGGCTGTGTGTTTCTGAAATGCTTGCTACCGGAAATTTCTTTTGTTCCAAATCCTGGTATTTCTTTTTTGTGGTTTGGTAAAATTGCAATTCTATTCCTTCAATTTTTAGCTGCCTGATTAACTCCGGCGAAAAGTTACCCCATGGGAAGGCTTTTTGGGCTGCTTTTGATAAGGACTCGAGCCGGGTTTCCAGTTCTTCCAGTTCCTTTTGTTTTTCCGTAAGATCATCAAGAATTTCCTGTGCCGAATTTTTAATGGTTTGCCCCGGTTCTTCAAGCTCTCTTTTTTCTAGAAAATTAATAGCACGTTTGCATTCGCATAGTCTGGAATATGTCTTTTTTGTTTCTTCCGAGATATCCACATCGCGCTCAGCAATATGCACAAGGCCAAGTCTGTTCAGTTCAATCAGGAAATCTTCGTATTCCCTGTGAAAAACCAGAAAAGTATATTTTAACATCGGAACGATCATACTGCCGCTGCTTTTTGTTTCTGCTGTCGTTTTTTTACAATCTTTTGTGCCGATTTCGAGAGGTTTTCCTCGTCTTCCAAAAACCGTTTTATTTTTCTGATCGCATCTTCGAAGCCAGGTATCTGCACTTTTTCGTAGAGATTTACCTTTTGTGTTGTTTTCTTTCTGGCTCTGTCGAGCAAGGCCATTTTGCGTGCGAAAAACTCGCGCTCGGTAACAATGCCGGCCAGTTCTTTTACAAACGAAATACCTGCCGGAAACCAATCGGGTTTTGAAAACAGGCTAAAATCTTTCTCCTTAAAAACAATTTCATCCATAACCGGAATGGAGACTCCCGCAATTTTTTTGCTCGAAACGCTAACGTTCTCAATTTTTATCAGTTCGGGTAAAAACTCATTCCATAATCCTGCCGAAATCTCCTGTTCGCGGATCTTAATTTTTAATTGGTGGTCGAGATCATCAGATTTGTCTTTGGCCTTTTTTACCTCTAAACGAAGAGCTGCTTCCTTGTTTTTTAAGGTAGGCAGTGCTCTTAACCTGATGTTTAGTTGTTTATTCAGGTTGTGGAGGGCTGTTTTATTATATTGAAATTTTATGGCCAATTTTTTATTTTAAAGTATTACACCGGGAAAATCAGAATGGGGACATTGGCTTTTGCCACCAATGTTGATACCAGGTCGGTGTGGAACAGTTTGTATAAGCCTGAATGCTTTACTTTCGACAGCGAAATAATATCGATGTTCTTTTTGTCCACAAATTCTTCAATTCCTTTTATCATATCCTTACTCTCGAAAAGCTCGCACCTGATCTGGTACTGACTGTAATCCCGTTCAAGCATTGCGTTCAGTTCGTTGACCTTTTCCTGGTGCTGGGGATCATCCTGCATGTCGATATGGACGCAATAAATCTTTTTCTTAAATGGTTCCAGAATCTTCAGCAACTTGTTCAGCGATGAATTATCGGAATCGTAAAAATCGGTGGAGTACATTACATTTATTTCTTCTTTTCCTTTAAAAACCGCAGCTAACGGAACCGCCAAAACCGAGTGCTGTGTTTGCTCAATCACTTTGATCAGCGTTTTTCCCAGAAACTCACCATCGGTATGTTTTTGGGCTCGTGTTCCCATTACAATGATGTCGGGATTGTAGCGTTTGCAAGCTGCTGTAATAACGTTCTCAAGCGTTCCTTTTAACATGCGGTAGTGTAATTTTACTGCATTAAAAAGTTCGGGGGGAACCTGCTTTTTGAGCTCCCGGCTAAATTCTACCAATTTCTGCTGAGCCTTTTGATGGGCTTCCTTTAGCTCCATTTTTACATACTTCTCCCATGAGGCGGTATAGCGGCTGGGTTCGTTAAAATTCGGATCGGAGTAAACGTACAAAACCTTAATCTCAGCATTTTCTTTTAATGCCAGTCCAATAGCGTATTTACACAGATCGATGCAGTCTTCGCTGAGTTTTACCGGCAGGAGAATTTTTCTGAGGTTGGTGAAACTTACGTCATCTTTAACTTTGTCAAGGTCGTAATCTTTGTGCAGCTGCAAAAGCCGGGCAATTGCTTTTTCCGACTGCCGGGCCTTTACTTTTAGTAGCACTTCATCGGGATTGTATCGCTCACCAGGGACCTTTCCCTCGTTGGTGAAAAATACTTCAATCCCTTTTTCCTCGAGCTTGTCTTTTACAAAAGATCCCAGCTGAGGTGTAGAAATCCTAAGGATTGTAACTAATTGATTTTCCATAACAACTCCATTTAATAATTCATTTTATCTGTTTCCCATATTTCTCCACCAACTCGGCTTTAATACCTGTTTCGGCTTGCGAAAAATATTTATTGAATAATCTCCATGCCGTATCAATCATCGTATCAATTTCAATATTGATGTCAATGGCAAGCAGTTCATTGGCATAGTCTTTTGCAAAACTCATGGTACGCTTGTCGTAATCAGTCAGGTCGAAACCGTTTTCGATTTTGGTTCTGGCATTGGCGGCATCGGCATATAGTCTGATGGCCGCATTCATTACCTGCGGATGATCTTCGCGTGTTTTTTTGCCAATTACTAGCTGTTTCAGGCGCGATAAACTTCGGAATGGATCGATGATAACCTTTCCAATGTCGGTTTCTTTACGCAGAAAAAGCTGCCCTTCGGTAATGTAACCCGTGTTGTCGGGAATGGCGTGGGTAATGTCGCCGCCCGAAAGTGTGGTAACCGCAATAATTGTAATCGAGCCTCCATCGGGGAATTGCACTGCTTTTTCGTAAAGTTTGGCCAAATCGCTGTACAACGAACCGGGCATACTGTCTTTCGATGGGATTTGATCCATCCGGTTTGATACGATACTCAACGCGTCGGCATACAAAGTCATATCGGTTAAAAGCACCAGTACGTTTTGATTTTTTTCTACAGCAAAATACTCGGCAGCCGATAAAGCCATATCAGGAACCAGCAAACGTTCAACCGGTGGATTTTCAGTGGTGTTTACAAAACTGATAATGCGGTCGATGGCACCGGCATTTTCAAAAAGGTTTTTAAAAAACAGGTAATCGTCGTTGGTAATTCCCATTCCACCCAGAATGATTTTATCAGCTTTAGCACGCAAAGCTACCATAGCCATAACCTGGTTGTATGGCTGATCGGGATCGGCAAAAAACGGAATTTTTTGTCCGGTTACCAATGTATTGTTCAGGTCGATTCCGGCAATTCCCGTTGCAATTAATTCTGACGGTTGTTTACGGCGAACAGGATTTACCGAAGGGCCACCAATTTCTATTAATTTTCCATCTACTTCGGGGCCGCCGTCAATGGGCTGACCATAGGCGTTAAAAAATCTTCCGGCCAGCTCATCGCCGACAGCCAATTGCGGAGCATGCCCCAGAAATACCACTTCGGCATTGGTAGGAATTCCTTCGGTCCCCGAAAAAATCTGCAGTGTTACCAGGTCGCCTTCAATTTTTACCACCTGTGCTAACCGATCATTTACCAGCGCCATTTCTTCGTTGCCAACCCCTGTTGCATACAACGCACACGTGGCTTTTGTAATCTGATCAAGCCTGGTATGTATTTTCTGAAAAGCTGTAGTTTCCATTCTTTTCGCCTTTATATTTGTTCGGTTTCAACAACTGCTTTTTCGTTTATTATTTCTGCCAGTTCCTTTTCAAAATTTTTGAATTGTTCTGACTCAAACTCTGAATAGTTCATCTGTTTAAGCACATTTATAATTTTTTTGAAGTAGGGATGTACCTCCTCAAAATGATCGAAACTAAATCGGGTATTATTGATAGTCAGTACTTTTTCGAGCATGTATTGTTGGCGGTCAATTGGGGTTGAAGCATCAATTTTATCAAACGCATCCTGCTGCAGGATAACAAAATCGATCACTTCCGATTTCCAGAATATTTCGTGGTATTCTATGGGTACGCCATCATCACCCAGAATATTTATTTGTTCGTAGGTCTCGCGTCCACGTACAAGGCTGTTTCGGGCCTCAAGAATATTATCGACCCAGTGAGGAGAAATGGCTTTCGATACATAATCAATATACTCCGGGTATTCGAGGTATTTCGAGTAACTTTCAACAGCATCGATGGCAGGGTAACGTTTGCTATCGGCCCGGTTTTGCGACAAGGCATAAAAACACCGCGCCGCTTTTTTTGTAGCTTCGGTAACCGGTTCTTTTAAGTTTCCTCCGGCCGGCGAAACGGTGCCTATAAAAGTTACCGAACCGGTTTCACCATTATTTAGATTTACAAACCCCGCACGCGAATAAAAGTTGGAAATAATCGCAGGCAAATCCATTGGAAACGCATCGGGGCCGGGAAGCTCTTCCATGCGGTTCGACATTTCGCGCAAAGCTTGTGCCCAGCGCGAGGTAGAATCGGCCAGCAACAATATTTTCAGCCCCATCGATCGGTAATATTCAGCAATGGTCATGGCTGTGTAAACCGATGCTTCGCGGGCTGCCACAGGCATGTTCGATGTGTTGGCAATAATGGTTGTACGCTCCATGAGTTTGCGACCTGTGCGCGGGTCATCCAGCTTCGGGAATTCGGCAAAAATTTCTACCACTTCGTTGGCACGTTCGCCACAGGCGGCAACCACAATCATATCGGCATCGGCTTGTTTTGAGAGGGCGTGCTGCAAAACGGTTTTTCCTGTTCCAAAGGGCCCCGGAATAAAACCGGTACCACCTTCAACAATGGGGGTAAAACTATCGATTACCCGGATTCCTGTTTCGAGGAATTTGGCCGGGCGTGGTTTATTTTTGTAGGTCTTTATCGGTACTTTAACCGGCCATTTTTGTAGCATTGAAACCGGGTGTTCATTGCCAGCCTCATCTTCAAGTACGGCAATGGTATCGTTAATTTTATACTCGCCGGCAGCTACTATTTTCTTTACCTTAAAATCGCCTTTAAATGTAAAAGGAACCATAATTTTGTGCGCGATCCAGTTTTCGGTAACTTCTCCCAGCCAGAATCCGGCTTCCACTTCATCGCCAACTTTTGCAAGTGGTTTGAACGTCCAGTCTTTATCCACTTCCAAAGGATGCGTGTAGTCGCCTTTTTGCAGGAAGACACCTTCCATTTTATCAAGGTCGTGTTGCAGACCGTCAAAATTCTTCGATAAAATACCCGGGCCAAGAATTGCTTCGAGCATGTGGCCGGTGAATTCTACCGGAGTTCCGGTTTTTAACCCGCGGGTGCTTTCAAAGACCTGTATATAAACCTTTTCGGAACCGATACGGATCACTTCGGCCATTAATTTTATACCGTTGTGATTAATGTAGCAGATCTCGTTTTGCGAAACAGGGCCAGTAACTTTAACCACCACCAGGTTCGATATTATTCCGACAACTATTCCTGTTGTAGCCATATTGTATTATTTTGTCAGGCTGAACTCCGCAGGGAATTCATAATTTGTTTTTAATTCGTCAATTAGGTTGTTTAGCAACTTTTTACCCGTTTCATTATCCAGTTTTAGCCATCGCCCGATTAGCAGGAGTTTTATGGTAAAAGCCAGTATCTTTTCGATAGTGAAAAAATGAAAGAAGGTATTCTCTTCCAGGTATTCCCATTTAATTTTATCAATTGCTTTTTCCTTTTCAATCCATTTCCTATTCGATTCGGCAATTTTAAACAGCTGTTCGTGGTAGGGCAGTAATTCCTCGAAATCATCCGCTTTTAGTTTGTTCTCCATAAGAAGCGAACAGACCGAATCCTGACCGTTGACTTGTAACAAATGTATTTCCGGTTCGTAGTTGTACTGTTTGCAGTTAAAGGCGGTAAAAATATTTTTCAGGTTAAGCTCAAAACGAAACCAATTTTGCAGAAAAGAATTTGGGCATTTTAGTGCATGTTCGTAAAACAAAGATGTCAGGATATTTTTAGCTTCCGGATCGGCATGTTTTTTATCCTTGCCCTTCATCCAGTTTAAAAATATTTTCATGTAATCCGGTAGCTGAATTTCTTCGTTATCCGGAGAAAACTGAAACTCTAATTCCTGTTTTGTAATGTTTCCGGGATAGAAACTGAGGTTATCCTGCCTGAAAAAAATGTTGAGTAGGTTCTGGTTATCGAAAGGTAAAAAAAGGTATTCAACCAACTTAAAGTCGGTCGGACTAAGCTGGTGTTGCAGTTCTTCCCTGAATACGCTGTCGGTAACAGTTGTTTTGTTCTCGTCGAAGAACAAATCGGGAAGCCCGGCAATCAAACAATGATATTCTTTTTTTATCAGCATAACCGAATTTTAAATGTTCATGAAAATCATTTAAAGCCCGGTGTAACTGGCTCTTTTTATGGTTTTATCGCAACGTTCCTGGTTTCTCTTTCTAACAACTTACTTTGTTTCAACAGCATCAAACAATAATTTTTTTGTTCCGTCTTTAAGGTATTTTTTAAAGTAAGTAGCAAAGTCTTGTGCGGTGAAACTAATGAGGTAACTGCCATCCTTTGGACCTATTCTGAAGCCTGATTTTATTTTGGGATCCATAGTAATTTCAATCCCCTTATTCATGGTCTCGGTTGCTTTTTGTTGCAGGAAAGCAGTTAGTTCCTGTTGATCATCGGGTGGAAGAAGCAGGTGTAGATCCATTTGTTCTCCGGCTTTTGGATCCCACTTTTCAATTAATGTGAGTATGATTTTTTTGATGAAATCGCTGTCGTTAAAAGCTTCATTTACCGGGGAATTAATCTGGGCAGTGGTAATAAGATTTGTAATTTGTTGTTTTAACTGACTAATAAATTGACGCGCAGAAAGTTGTAGCTCAGCTTCAGTTCGTTTTTTGTTTTCCTCTGCTTTTTTTTGTGCCTTGCGAATAATTTCTTCATGTGTTTTTTTTGCCGATTGTATAATATCATTCGCTTTTTCTTTTGCTTCTGCAATCAGCTGGTCGGCATCTTCTTTGGCTTTGATAATGCCTTCGTTATAGATTTTTTGTGTTATTTCTTCAATGCGGTCAGTCATCCAATTTTTGTTTAGCAGTTTTATATGTCATCCAAATCATATTGTTGAGTTACTCCACCAACGGTAAAAACAGGTTTTTTACACCCGTGAACGATTGTAGAAACAAATTTGCCAATCTTTTTTCCGGTAAAACGTGACTCGTGGTGTGTGCGAATAATTACCATTCCGGCATTTATTTCTTCAATATAATTTAGTATTGCTGTATGTTTTTCCTGGTTGTGTACATTTAGTATTTTTACTTCACATTCAATATCCCGTTTTTCAAGCATTTTTTTGAGCTTCTCGGCATTTTTGTAGGCTAAACTTTTTCGCTCCTCAATATTGATGTGCAATGCCGAAACAATATGGATTTTTGCATGGAATCTTTTGGCGAAAAAAGTGGCCCAGTACAGGCGTTTTTTGGTTTGCTGAGTTATATCGATGGGGACAACAATACTTTTGATTTCATTTACCGGGTACTCTTTATTTACTGACAGAACCGGACAATACGATTTACTTACGTAGCGGCTTATATCGGCTGGTGTAAAGTGCTCGTTGTTGGCATGTTTACTTTTGTCGATCATTACAAAATCGTAACCACCACGTTCTGATTCGGCAATTAGTGTGTTGATTATTTTTCCCCATCCAATCCTTAAGATTATGTTATTGGGAATATCGGTTCCGAGGCTTTTTTTTACAAACTTCGTGAACTTGTTCAACGCTCCCTGATGGCGAATTTGGTTACGTTTTGATTTTGGATTGTGAAGAAATGCCGGCCCGGATTTTATTACATCGAGGAGGAAAATACGCATGTTTAGTGCATTTGCAAAAAACAAAGCTTGTATCAATATACGTTCTCCATCTCGATTTTGAGGGATGTGTGTTAGAATACTATTCGATCTATAGTTCATAGTTATTCTTGTTAAAAGTTGTATCCCAATGTAATGAGTGAAACGTTGTTGACTTTCGTTTTCGTTCTTGTATATACGAAAACGGGGGAATTAGTTACACAATTATGACCAGCAAAATATAAAATAATGATGTTAAAGCAGGGAGTTAAAACGGCTGAAAAGTGCTTAGCGCGATTTATTTTTTCGGGCTACCAGAACGGCGCCAACAAAGACCAGGGCAGCCCCAACAATTGTTATCGCCGAAAACCGCTCGTGTTCTATCCATGAAACATTGAGTTTGGTTAAAATTCCCATGGTTATAAAAGTGATCATCGGGTTTACAATGATGATGATACTTACTTTATTGGCTTCGGTGTATTTCAGCGCTTTTCCGATGCAGGTATAAGCAATAAAAGTGTTGGCTCCCAGAAATAGCAACAGTAACCACCAACTCCACGATAATTCCAGTAAAGGACGAAATTGAATAAAAGGGATATACAGCAGCGATGGTAATCCGAACAACACGAGGTTTAAACTATCGACCGAATAAGTTCGAACCAGTTTCTTTTGTAAAATGGCATAAACCGACCAGGCAACGGCTCCCGATATGGTTAGCAGAATTCCGAGTTGGTAGGTGCCGGCAGTTTCGAAAAAGGCCTGTAGCTGGTCGTGGTAGAAAAATGAAAAACCGAGTATGGCAATGGAAAAACCAATGATTTGATTGCGAAGGAGTTTTTCTTTAAAAATAAGGAAGCCGGCAACGGCTAAAATGAGGGGGCCGGTTTGAATAAAAAGCTGCGCATTGCTGGGTGTTGTGTGGTGGATACCTAACATGTAACCCATGTAGTTCCACGACAGCGCCAGCGCGGCTAATATCAGCAGTAAAGGAGGTTTTATAAGAATTTTAAATGATGATGGAGTTTTATAAGCCTGCCAAATAGCCAGAATGATAAATGCCACAACAAAACGAATCCAAACCACGGTAACCGGATCGACTTTACGCACGGCCACTTTTAAGGCAATGGCTAAAAAGCCCCAAAAGAAAGCTGTAATTGCAGCGTAAATGATTCCTTTTGTGTGGTTCTGCATGTTACGTAGTTACTTTAAACAAACATCCCGGAGTAAATCCGGGATGCATGTAAGTTTATATGTGGTGAATCTTTAGCGTAATTCAGCACCAAAATCCCGTTGAAAAGCCATAATCAGCTTTTGCATGGTTTTGTCAATCTGCTTGTCTTTTAGTGTTTTGTTGTCATCGCGTAAAATGAAACTAAGTGCATATGATTTTTTACCATCAGGTACACCTTTCCCTTCATACACATCAAACAAGTCGACTTCGCGTAAAAGCTGGCGTTCCATTTTAAAGGCAGCTTCTTTCAGCTGGCTGAACTTAACCGGTTTATCGAGTAACAAAGCCAGATCTCGACGAACTGCCGGGAACTTTGGAAGTTCTTCAAACAATACTTTATGCTTTTTATGCGCTTTAAAAACACTGTCCCAATTGAAATCGGCGTAATAAACCGGATTTTCAATTTCGAATTTCTTTAGCCATTTACCGGCAACAACTCCCAGTTTCAGTACTACTTTGTTGTTTAGTGTATAGGCCAGAACATCGCTGAATAATTCGTCTTCACAATCTTCAATTTGCATCTTATCAGCAGACAAACCAAGACGTTTCAGAATATTTTCAGCGTACGATTTTAATCCGTAGAACGATGCTGTTTGTTCTTTCGTCGTCCAGCTTTCAGCTTCTTTGTTGCCGGTAATAAACAAACCAAGGTGATTTTCTTCCCAGTAATTATTGGCCGGCTGATCTTTTAACTGCGTTCCTTTATAAAAGTAGGTGTTCCCGAATTCGTAAACTTTCAGGTTCTTATTCTGGCGATTAGCATTGTAAGCAATACATTCCAGCCCGCCGAATAACAAAGTCTGGCGCATACCATTTAAATCGGCACTCAACGGATTCATCATTTTTACACTTTGTTCATCTTTGTATTGTTCCAAACCTTCGTAGTAGCTCGATTTTGTTAACGAGTTCGACCAGATTTCGTTAAACCCCTGCGAAGTCAGCATTTCAGCCACCAGGTTTTTAACACTGTCGGGATTTGGTTTGTCGGCAGTTTGCAACGACGATTTTACCTGCGTAGGAATTTCAATGTTGTTGTATCCGTAGATTCTCAGGATTTCTTCAATTACATCGGCTTCGCGTTTTACATCAACACGGTAGGCAGGAACAAGCAGCTCCAAACCGGTTTCATTCTCGCTTTCGATTTTAATTTCAAGCGATTCCAAAATACTTTTTACCGCATCAGCACCCAGATCTTTACCGATTAATCGGGTAATGTTTGCAAACGAAACACTCACTTTAAAATCTTCAATCGGCTCCGGGTAAATATCAATAATGTCAGAAGAAATAGTTCCTCCAGCAATTTCTTTTATCAGTAAAGCTGCACGTTTAAGTGCATAAACTTGTCCGTTCGGATCAACGCCACGCTCAAAACGAAACGATGCATCAGTGTTCAATCCATGACGACGAGCTGTTTTGCGAACATAAACCGGATCGAAATAGGCACTTTCCAAAAACACGTTTCTGGTTGTTTCTTTCACGCCCGATTTTATACCTCCAAAAACACCACCAATACACATGGCATCTTCGGTGTTACAAATCATCAGGTCGTTTTCGTCCAGTTCTCGTTCCACTTCATCAAGCGTAGTGAATTTTGTTTTTGCAGGCAATGTTTTTAAGATCACTTTTCCACCCGTGATTTCATCGGCATCAAAAGCGTGCAAAGGCTGGGCGGTTTCAAATAACACGTAGTTGGTAATGTCAACCACGTTGTTAATTGGAGTCAGACCAATCATTTTTAAACGGTTCTGCAGCCACTCCGGCGACTCTTTAACTTCAACACCGGAGATAGTAACGCCGGCATAACGCGGACAGGCTTCTGTATTTTCAACCTCTACCGGAATAACCAGGTCGTTGTTGTCAACTTTAAAGTCGTCAACCGATGGTTTAGTATATTTGATGTCCTGAGTTTTTTTCAGGAAAGCGGCCAAATCACGGGCTGCACCAATAAACGAAGCTCCATCAATACGGTTTGGTGTAAGGTCGATTTCGATTACCCAATCCGACTCCACGTTGAAAAAATCTTTTGCCGATGTTCCCACTTTTGCGTGAGGATCCAGCACCATAATTCCGTCGTGGTTGCCGCCAAGACCAATTTCATCTTCGGCACAAATCATACCCATCGACACTTCGCCACGGATCTTTGATTTTTTAATTACAAATTCCTGGTCGCCATCATAAAGCGTAGTTCCAACCGTTGCTACAACAACTTTTTGTCCGGCGGCTACGTTGGGCGCACCACAAACAATTGGCAACATTTCTTCGGTGCCAACATTAACCGTTGTTTTGCTTAAATGATCAGAATTAGGGTGTTGTTCGCAGGTAATAACTTCACCAATTACCAAACCTGCCAAACCACCTTTTACGGTTTCAACCTCTTCTAAACCGCCAACTTCCAAACCTGTTTGCGTTAAAATATCGCAAATCTCTTGGGGCGATTGTTCCAGTTTAATGTAATCTTTTAACCAGGAATATGAAATCTTCATTTTGTAATCAATTTTTTTTGAATCGCACAAAAGTACTGATTTTTATAACATATACATAAGCAGCTTTCTGCTAATCACAAAGAATTAAAGATGGCTGCTATGATCACGGCCGATTTTCTGTGAAAGCTATTCGAATCCGTAAAAAACTTGAATTCTGTCATTTATGAATGGAGCTAAAAGTATTATCTTGCGCAGCTTATTTAGAAAAAATCACTAATAATTAGAAAATGAAGAAACTGCTATTTTTTGTTTTTATCCTGGGTTTGGTGGTCACATCGTGCCAAACACAGAAAAAAGAAAGTACAAGTAACATGGAAAATCCGTTTTTTGCGGAATGGGACACTCCGTTTGGTGTACCTCCGTTTGATCAGATTGAAAACGAGCATTTTCGCCCTGCTTTTGCAGAGGGAATGCGTTTGCACAAAGAAGAAATTGATGCAATTGTAAATAACCCGGAAGAACCGACTTTTGAAAATACAATGGTTGCGCTCGACAAGTCGGGAACGTTTTTAAATCGTGTAAGTAATGTGTTTAGCAACTTAAGTGGTGCAAATACTAACGATAGTATTCAGGCGATTGAAAAAGATATTGAGCCACAGTTATCGGCGCACTACGACGATATCAATCTGAATGAAGGTTTGTTTAAGCGTGTGAAAGCCGTTTACGAGCAACGTGAAAATCTTGACCTTACAACTGAAGAAGCTCGTTTCCTGGAGAAAAAATACAAGTCGTTTGTACGCGGTGGAGCTGAACTTCCGGCTGATAAAAAGGCGCGTATGCGTGAGATTAACGGTGAGTTGGCAACGCTGTCGGTACAATTTGGCGAAAACGTTTTAAAAGATAATAACGCTTTCAAACTGGTTATTGAAGATGAAGCTGATTTAGAAGGTCTGCCAGCGTCTTCTGTATCGGCTGCTGCTGCAACCGCAAAAGAAGAAGGGCAGGAGGGAAAATGGATTTTTACCATTAGCCGCCCGAGTTTGTATCCTTTCCTTACTTATTCGCCAAACCGTGCTTTGCGTGAGAAATTGTACAAAGGTTATATACTGAAAGGCGACAATGGCAACGAGTACGATAACAATAAAATTGTAGCCCGAATTGTTGAATTGCGCAGCGAACGTGCAAAACTTTTTGGTTACAACAACCATGCAGAATATATTCTGGCCGAGAACATGGCGAAAAATCCTGAAAATGTATACGATATTTTAACCCAGGTTTGGGAAAAAGCATTGCCGGTAGCTAAACAAGAGGTGGTTGACATGCAGGCTATTGCCGACAAAGAAGGCGCCAATATTAAAATTGAAGGCTGGGACTGGTGGTATTATGCCGAGAAAGTTCGCCAGGATAAATATGCATTGAGCGAAGAAGATGTTAAACCATACTTCCAGGTGGACAACGTACAGAAAGGTATTTTTACTTTGGCCAATAAACTTTGGGGAATCACTTTCACGGAAAGAACTGATTTACCAAAATACCACAAAGACGGAAAAGTTTTCGAAGTGAAAGAAGCCGATGGTACGCCAATTGGAATTTTCTACACCGACTATTTTGCGCGCCCAAGTAAGCGCGGTGGCGCATGGATGAGCTCTTTCCGCAAGCAGGAAATGCTTGATGGCGAAAATGTTCTTCCGGTAATTACCAATGTGTGTAACTTCCCGGCGCCGACAGAAGATATGCCTTCGTTGTTGAGCTTAGACCAGGTAACAACAATGTTCCACGAGTTTGGTCATGGTTTGCACGGTCTGCTCTCGCATTGCGAAACAAGAACCTTGTCGGGAACTTCGGTTTCACGCGACTTTGTTGAGCTTCCATCTCAAATCATGGAAAACTGGGCATTCGAACCTGAAATGCTGGCACTATATGCAAAACATTATAAAACAGGTGAAGTAATTCCTGACGAGTTAGTGACGAAAATCAACAACGCAGCGCACTTTAACCAGGGATTTGTAACCATTGAATTTTTGGCTGCCGGATTGTTGGATATGGATTATCATACTTTAAACGAAGTGGATCCGAATATGGATGTTGAGGCTTTTGAAAAAGCGTCGATGGATAAATACGGATTGATTCCGCAAATTGCCCCACGTTACCGCAGTACCTACTTTTCGCATATTTTCTCAGGAGGTTATTCATCAGGTTACTATGCTTATTTGTGGGCCGAAGTTTTGGATAAAGATGCTTTCCAGGCGTTTAAAGAAAATGGTTTGTTTGACCAGACAACTGCTGCTTCGTTCCGCGAAAATGTTTTGTCGAAAGGTGGTTCAGACGATCCGATGAAATTGTACCTGCAGTTCCGTGGAAAAGAACCGGGAATTGAGCCACTGCTAAAAGGCAGAGGTTTATTGTAATAAGTGAAAAGTTTTTTCAAGAGATATGAAGAAAGGTCGCCAGTGGCGGCCTTTTTTGTTTATATAATGTTTTTGATGAAAAAAATAACCAAGCGATGTAATGCTTTTGTAACGGTGGCGTCTTAACTTTGAAAACAAGCAAAAACGAAAACAAAACAAAGGAGCACATGGTTGCCAAAGATTTTAAAACAAGTGTACTACCGGTCAGTAACAAGCTGCTTCGATTCGCGACGCACTTTTTACACGACGAAGATCAGGCACGGGATGTGGTGCAGGATGTGTTCCTGAAATTATGGCAACGAAAGGAAACGCTCGACGAAGTTGAAAACATTGAGGCCTTTGCCATGCGAATGACTCGGAATCGGTGCCTTGATGTGATTAGAGCAAACAAAACCGTTCCGATAGATGAAGACACAGACCGAAGATTAAAGGCGAAAACGATAGACGTTCATTCAAAAGTTGAGTTAGGTGAGTCGGCAGAACAAATAAAAATGCTGATACGGCAACTGCCCGAATTGCAGCAGAATATAATGCACATGCGAGATATTGAACAACTCTCGTACGACGAAATTGAAGAGGCAACCGGACTACAACGAAATGCGATAAGGGTAAACCTTTCGAGGGCACGAAAAAAAGTGCGCGATGAATATTTAAAAATGAATAGAAATGATGGAAACACAAGAAATACTACGATTACTGCAACGCTACTTTGATGGCGAAACCACCGAGGCTGAAGAGCAACAACTGAATGTTTATTTTCAGTCGGGCCAGGTAGCCGAAGAGTTGGCAGAATACACCGATTTTTTCGGAGGTATATCAGAGCTGGCAGGAGCAGCAGATGATCCGACCATTGAAGAGGATGTGATGGATTACATTCTGGAAAACGAGCACCGCGATAAAACGAAATACCTCACCATGTGGAAAACGGTTACCGGAATTGCTGCATCAGTAATTATTGTTTTGGGTGGTTTCCTTTTTTACCAGGAGCAGCAAAAACCTTTTGAGGATACTTTTAAAGATCCGAAAGAAGCTTATGCTTACGCAGCCAAAACACTACAGTTTGTTGGCAGTAAGTACAACGAGGGAATGGTGCACTTATCGGAGTTCGAAAAGCTAAGAAAAGGAAGTGAACCTGTTAAAAAAGCCACCGAGCCGGTAGTAGAGTTTTACGAAGGAATTGAAAAAATTGAAGCAACAGAAGCAAGTAGCCCGTTACAGGATATCGACAGCCTGTAAAAAAACAACGGCTTCGACTTAAAATAGAGAAAAGAGCATTCAGAAACGATGTAGTTGGCGCGCATTCTGCAAGTTCTGAGTGGAAACAGAAAAGTACAAACAAATAAAAACGAATATCATGAAGAAGTTATTATTGATTTTAGCAGTTGTATTGCCCATGGCAGTGCTTGCACAAAAAAGCCCGGTTGACAAGCTCTTCGAGAAATATGCCAACCAAAAGGGAATGACCACCGTGAATATTTCCGGTAAATTACTTGGGTTTGCTGCCCAAATTGAAACAGGCGATAAAGACACTCAGGAATTATTGTCCGGATTAAACGGAGTACGCATTTTATCGGTAGAAGATGATGCCTTAAATGAAAAGCTTGATTTTTACAAAGAACTGGAAGCTGATGGTTTTTTTAAAAACAACGATTTTGAAGTGTTGATGGAAGTAACCGAAGACGATGAAATTGTTCGTTTCCTGGCACGCGATGCCGGTGATGGAAAGATATCAGATCTGATTCTTGTAGTCGGCGGAGATGATAATGCGCTGATCAGTATCAGTGGAATAATCGATCCGCAAAGTATTGGTAAGATCACTAAAGCTATTAATGTTGATGTAGGTGATTTTGAATAATTAAGGTTACTATTTTAATCTATCCATATCTATGAAAAATCCGGGGTTTTCCCGGATTTTTTTATGTCTAAAAGTTCATTAAATAGAAGTACTTGTTTATACCCATCCTCTTATCCTTCCCTGCGAGCAAGGAAGGACGATTGCCCCGTGAAACTTTTTGAACTTGCAACAAAAAAGTGGACAATCAGTTAAGCTATGCTGCCAATTTTTGTTTGTTCATTAATTCTCCAAATTCTTCCGGTGACAAATAATTCAAAGAAGAATGGCTTCTCTGCGTATTGTACCAGGTTTCTATATATTCAAAAACAGAAACTCTCGCATGCTTTTTCGTGGCATACTTATTTCTGTAAATCCATTCTGTTTTTAAGGTTTTAAAAAAGCTTTCAGCAACTGCATTATCCCAACAATCTGCTTTTCTGCTCATACTTTGTTTTACACATGGATTTGTTGCCAGAAGTTCTTTAAACTCTGTACAGGCGTATTGTATTCCCCTGTCAGAATGAAAAATCAGATTATCAGTTATTGGTCGGTTTGTAACTGCCATTTTCCATGCAGGAACAACTGTTTCATTGGTTTTAAGCGTATTGCTTGTAGACCATCCAATTACCTTTCGATCACATAGATCTATAATAACAGTCAGGTATAACCAGCCTTCGGTGGTTCGGATATAAGTAATGTCAGAAACCCATACTTTTCCTTGCTGATCCACTTTGAACTCCCGGTTCAACAGGTTCGGTGCAACTGGGAACTGGTGTCTGGATTCGGTAGTGCATTTAAAACGTTTTTTTGTGGTGCTGCGGATATTAGCTTTTTTCATCAACCTGGCGATACGGCGTCGTGATACATGAACATAACCTTTCTTAAGTTCCTCGCAGATGCGTGGACTTCCGTAAGTTCCTTTGCTCTTTTTATGTATCACTCGTATCTGTTCCATTAAATCGTCATTTTCAAGTGCCCGTTTTGAGGGCTTCCTTTTTAACCAGAAATAAAATCCACTTCTGCTTACTCCTAATACTTTACACATCATTTCAATGGGAAACATGGAGCTGTTATCGGTTATAAACCGGTATATTTTCCATCGCTCTTGGAAAAGATGCCTACTGCCTTTTTTAGAATATCCCTTTCCATTTGCATATCGGCAAGCTCTTTTTTCAAACGTGCTATTTCTTTTTCTTCATCCGTCATTTTTGGATTGCCATTACCTGGAAAACTTGCCCCTTGTGAGCTGGCAAATTCGCTCCTCCATCTGTAAAGTAATGCCGGACGTATTTTTAGCTCATGTGCCAATTCAACAATGTTTTCTCTGGAGTAACTCAATTCTACTGCGTTGAGCTTAAACTCTCGTGTAAATGTTCGTCTTTCTCTACTCATAATTCTAAGATACAATTTTATTACAATCATATCTTAACCTACTGTCCGATCAAATGTAGCAATATCATTTCGCTTTCTTCTCAACGATTTCATTTAACCTGGTTTGGAATGGAGGCGGATCGTCTCTCCATTCTGGAAGGGAGAGACAGGAGAGAGGGTATAAGCAGTAATTTGTATTCCTGATCGTACCGAAATTGATTCATGAGATATTTAAAAGTTTATGCTAATAGAAGAAAAACGAAATCTCTCTATTAAAACGTTACAAAATTAGCCTCATTCTCAATAAAATGAACCGGCACACCTTTAACAAAACCTTTCAACCACTGTGCACAATAATCCATGCCGGCCTCTTCCGATTTTATATGGCCAACAAAAATAACGGCTTTGTTTTTTCCCAGCGTGGTGGCATCATTGGCATACAGGTAGGTTTCCCATTCGCTGGCTTCGCCGGCAACCATCACCTCCACTTCGGGCATATTTAGCATCTGAATCTGGCGAGCACCACCGGGAGCTCCAACAGCAAGCCCCACTTTTGTAAATTTCATTTCGGGGTTGCCAATCACACGAACAGTCTGTAGTCCCAATTGGTCTTTTAATTCACGGGCAAAGTCAGCTAATTCTTTCTCCGGCATTTTATATAGTGTACCGCCATCGTTAACGGCAAAATCCTTCCAGCCCAGTTTTTCAATCATTCCGGCATAAATCCCGTCCGGTTGAGTCATGTGGATATGATCATGAAACCGGAATACAACTAACTTGTGGTCTTCAATAAATTTACTTTTTTCCTTATAAACCGGGTCGTTTGCATAAGCTTCGGTTTCATCAAGGTGGTTGTAGAAAATAGGTTCGTGAGTGATAATAAAGTTGCAATTCATTTCAACCGCTTTTTGCAGGGTACGCATATCGGCAAACATACAAACTGCAATACCTTTAATTTCCGTATCAGGATCGCCGGCTTTAAACACATCAACAGTGGTTTTAGCCCAATCGCAGGTAACGTTTTCTTTCATCAGGTTTACTACCGAGCGGGGAGTTGTTTTATTTTGTGCGAATGTCCAAAATGGAATAAGCAATACGAAAAGCAAAAGTTTTTTCATGGTTTAAATTTTAAATGCTACTGATGGTATCAAAAGTAAATAATTTTTATCGGTAGTGGTGCCGCAAGTAAGCGATTGCTGGTGTAAAACATAGATATTGTTCAATATCCGAATTTAGAAAGCAACTATTGTTGCACACATTTTATGTTGTATAAAATAGTTTTGTCAGCAGAGTAGAAACTCAAAATAATTTACGGTGATAAAATTCGAATCTGAAAGAAAAAAACCATTAAAAATTAAGAACTCAAACCACTTGTTATAAAAGTCTAATAAGCTGATTTTTATAGGTTTTTTACGTTGTTCAGATTATTAATTTTGTTACAAAATCATTGAAAAAATGGCAAAAGTAAAAGGAGCAGTTGTTGTTGATAAGGAAGGCTGCAAAGGCTGCAGTCTGTGTGTGGAAGCTTGTCCGCACGATGTATTGGCATTACACAAAGAGGTAAACAGCAAGGGGTATCATTACTCTTATATGGAGAATCCAGATGCTTGTATTGGATGCGCCAATTGTGGTGTTGTTTGTCCTGATACGTGCATAACGATATACCGTGTAAAAGCCAGTTAGAAAAGGATTAATTAAAAGGATGAAGGATTAATCAATCAACAATCGACAATTAAAAAATTAGATATGGGAGAATTAAGATTAATTAAAGGAAACGAGGTGTTGGCCGAGGCTGCGATCCGCTGCGGATGCGACGGTTATTTTGGCTATCCCATAACACCTCAGTCGGAAGTGATGGAAACACTTATGGCCCGCCAGCCCTGGAACGAAACAGGAATGACGGTACTACAAGCCGAAAGTGAAGTAGCTTCGATAAATATGGTGTACGGAGCTGCGGCTACCGGTAAAAAGGTAATGACTTCTTCTTCAAGCCCGGGCATTAGCCTTATGGCCGAAGGAATTTCTTACATCGCCGGAGCGGAGTTGCCTTGTTTAATTGTAAACGTACAACGTGGTGGCCCCGGATTAGGTACCATTCAACCATCGCAGGCCGATTATTTCCAAAGTGTAAAAGGTGGTGGGCATGGCGATTATAAAATGATCGTGCTGGCACCTGCATCTGTCCAGGAAATGAATGATTTTGTTGATCTTGGTTTCGAACTCGCTTTTAAATACCGCAATCCGGCAATGATTTTAGCCGACGGAGCCATTGGACAGATGATGGAAAAAGTAGAACTGGCCGACCAAAAACAACGCTGGACAAAAGAAGAAATTGCAGAAATGAGCGGCGATTGGGCAACCCTTGGAAAACCAAAGAGCCGCAAAAAGAATATTGTTACTTCGCTGGAAATGGATTCCGACAAAATGGAAGAAAACAATCGTCGTTTTCAGGAGAAGTACCGTAAGATGGAAGAGGAGGAGGTGCGTTACGAAGCCATTCAATGCGATGATGCAGAGTTTGTAATTGTAGCATTTGGAACTTCGGCACGTGTTTGCCAAAAGGCAGTGGAAATTGCCCGGGCAAAAGGTCTGAAAGTTGGTTTGCTTCGCCCTATTACCTTGTTCCCATTCCCTAAAAAAGCCATTCAGGAACTGGCACGAAAAGCTAAAGGATTCCTTTCGGTTGAAATGAGTGCCGGACAAATGGTAGAAGATATTAAACTGTCGGTTTACGAGGCAGGCAGTAATGCCCGTGTTAACCATTTTGGTCGTATGGGAGGTATTATTCCTACACCAACAGAGGTGGTTGATGCATTAGAAGATAAATTTTCATGGGAGTTGAGTTATGGAGTTAAACGTAGTTACTAAACCGGAGGAGATTATGGATATTAAAGAAATAATTAAGCCGGAAAATCTGGTTTATCAGAAGTCGGAATTACTAAACGACGATATTATGCACTATTGCCCGGGGTGTTCTCATGGTGTAGTTCATAAAATTATGGCTGAACTGATTGAGGAAATGGGCCTTCAGGAAAAAACCGTTGGTATTGCTCCTGTTGGTTGTGCCGTTTTTGCTTACAATTATATCGATATCGACTGGCAGGAGGCTGCGCATGGTCGTGCACCTGCAGTGGCAACCGGTGTCGCCCGCGTAAATCCTGATAATTTTGTTTTTACTTACCAGGGCGATGGCGACCTTGCATCGATTGGAGCAGCCGAAATAATGCATGCCTGTAACCGTGGCGAGAATATTCTTGTGATTTTTATTAATAACGGAATATACGGAATGACCGGCGGACAGATGGCACCAACAACACTGGAAGGAATGGTTACAGCTACTACTCCTTATGGACGTAATGTTGATTTGAATGGTTATCCGATGAAGATCACCAATCTGATTGCTCAGTTACCCGGAACATCGTATGTAACACGCCAGGCGGTGCACACTGCAGCAACAGCTCGTAAATGCAAACGATCGCTGAAAAAAGCAATTCAGAATGTTCTGGATAAAAAAGGAACTTCATTCGTTGAGGTGGTTTCAACCTGTAACTCGGGGTGGAAAATGAGCCCGGTTGATGCCAACAACTGGATGGAAGAGAACATGATTCCTTATTATCCGTTGGGCGATTTGAAAGACAGTGTAAAAGGTGAACATTCGGAAAATTAGTAGTTAAGCATTTTGGCATTAACACATTAAAGCATTGAAATTATGACAGAAGAAATGATAATTGCCGGATTTGGAGGACAAGGTGTACTATCAATGGGTAAAATTCTTGCTTACTCGGGTATTATGGAAGACAAGGAAGTTACCTGGTTCCCGTCGTACGGTCCCGAAATGCGTGGCGGAACTGCCAACGTTACTGTAATTGTTAGCGATACCCGCATTAGTTCGCCTATTTTGCAGGAGTTTGACACTGCCATTATTCTGAACCAGCAGAGTATGGACAAATTCGAAAAAGCGGTGAAACCCGGTGGAACTTTATTGTACGATCCGAATGGAGTGATTCATCCGCCAACACGCACGGATATCAACATTTTTAAAGTTGAAGCCACAAAAACGGCTGTTGAAATGGGAAATCCAAAAGTGTTTAATATGATTGTTTTTGGAAGTTACCTGAAAGTTCGGCCGATCCTTTCGCTGGATAACGTGGAAAAAGGTTTGGAAAAATCGCTTCCGGAACGTTACCACAAATTAATTCCGCTCAACCTGGAGGCTATTAAAAAAGGGCAGGAGATTGTGGAAGATATCCAACTAGTGTAAAAGACTAAGACAAATAAAAACAAGCCTTTCATCTGTGTAGATGAGGGGCTTTTTTTTATGCTTGTAAATGTTTGGAAAGTGTGTTGAAGAGTTTGTTTCTATTTAGAGGTTTACTGATGTAATCGACACACCCTGCTTCATACGATTTAATCTCATCATCGGCAGATGCATAGGCGGTTTGTGCGATAATTTTCACTCCCGGTTTGCGTTGTAAAATATTTTTGGTGGTAATATATCCGTTAATATCCGGAAGTCTTATATCCATTAATATAATGTCGAAGTCTTCTTTCTCAGCAATATCTATTGCATCTTTCCCGTTTTCAACCGTTTTAATATTCATGTTCGTCGACTTCAGGATTTCCACCAAATATTTGTTATTGAAAGGATCATCTTCAACGATAAGAACTGATTTGTGGTCAAATTTTATCGATTCAGAATGCTTTTGTTCTTTCACAGAAGGAGTAACTGTTTGCGGTAAATGGTTTTTTATGGTGAAATAGAAGGTAGTACCTTTGCCAACTTCCGATTCCAGCCAGATGGATCCTCCAAGTAATTGTATCAGTCCTTGTGCAATAGAAAGTCCCAGACCGGTACCCCGCAGGTTCATTTCAGAAGTGGTTTCAAGTTGCCTGAACCGGTCGAAAACTGCTTTGTATTTGTCTTTGGGAATCCCGCAGCCTGTATCTCTTACATAAAATTCAATGCTATTCTCATCGTAGGTATATCCGCACTCAATGCTTCCTTCCTTTGTGAATTTTAGAGAATTACTCATCAGGTTTAGCAAAATTTGTTGCAGTTTCCTCTTATCGGTGCGGATTTTCTTTTTCAGATCGAGCTTATCCCAGGGGAAAAGAATATTGATATTATGCTTGTTTAACTGTGTTTGCTGTGCGGAAAGGTTTGAACTCAGCTCAATAAAAAGTTCCGACAGATTACAGTCAGTAATATCTATTTTCGAATGTCCTGATTCAATCTGTGAAATTTCCAGGATATCATTGATAATGTCTAACAAATAGCCGCTGCGCTGATGAATAATATCGGCAAATCTTTTAAGATTTGTTTTATTATCCAAATTATCGGTAAGGAGACTGGAGAAGCCCATTATAGCATTCATCGGGGTACGAATCTCGTGGCTTACATTTTGCAGGAAACTGGATTTTAACCGGTTGCTTTCCTCTGCTTTCTCTTTAGCAATTACCAGTTCCTGTGTTCTTTTTTCTACCTCATTCTCCAGGTGTTCATTCAGTTTTAGCAACTCATTATGGTAATAGTTTCGCTCAAAATTGGTGGTGAGAATCTCAACAATTTGTTCCAGTAGATACTTTTTATGGATTAGTACCTTATCATTCGTATCGTTTATAAAAACAAAAAACCGGTTGGGTAGTGTTTCTGAAAGCATCGGAACTACCATGGCTCTGGTGGGTGAAAAATCTAAATCCTTTGCCCGAAAGTTAAATTGCTTTTCAGTATTGTTAAATAAACAAGTTACCTTGGATTTTATCTCATTCAAACATTCATTTGAAATGATAAACTCAATATCTGCTAGTTGTTTATCGGTAAACAGTGCGTAATAGTTTTCGCAAATAAACTTGTCGTCTTTCAACAGAAATAAGCCGGTTATCGGAATGTGCATCAGGATAGAAACACTTTCAAGTGTGTGTGCAATTACTTCATTAACACTTTTAAAATGCGTTATTTCGTCGAATGCCCTGCTTAACAGTAGGTTTTCTTCCGCCTTTATTGATAAGGTTTCATTTTCGAGTTCAAGGATTTCAATTTTGGCTTCAAGTTCTAATAGTTTTTTATTTAAATCCTTTGTCATCTGGTTTTATAAAATTGAGTATATGCTCTGCAACTTTTTCCGGTACGTCTATTTGAATAAAATGGCCTGCATCTTTAATTTTTACAAATTGACTGTTTGGTATTTCTGAATGGAGTTTTTCGGCTATTGAAGAGCTGAGATAGACATCTGCTTCCGCCCGAATAATTAAAACAGGAAGAGAAAGGTTTCTAAGCTCTTCTTCTATTTCAGTAAGATTTGAGTTATCAAGGCATTTGGCAAGGTGTAAAAATCCCTTACGGCCTGAAGCTGTTTTCATAGGTCGCTGAAATAGCTGCATCCATTCTTTATTGAGTTTTTCTTTGTAGTATAAACCTCGTTTTACAATTAGCTCAAACATTCCCAAGTCGAGCGACGCCATTGCCAGCTGTCGAATAATAGGAGTACGCATGGTAATAATTGGCTGTACCGGCCAAAAGTTATAAGCTACGGAGTTTATCAGTGTTAAATCAGATAGCAGATTAGGCCAGTTAACAGAAAAAATCTGTCCGATACCACCCCCAATATCGTGGCATACCAAATGAATTTTGGAGAGTTGTAAGTGTTCGCAGAAATCTCTTAGAACATGGGCTTGTTTTTTTAGCGATATATTCTCCTCCAACGCTTTGTCTGAGTCACCGGTTCCCAGTATATCGATCATGATAATTTCATAATCATCTTTAAAAAACGGAATCATTTCTTTCCAAATAAAAGAATATGTGGTGATACCGTGAACGAATAATATGGTTTCTCCTTTTCCGTATCGATAATAGGCTATTTTTTTCCCCCGGATCTCTATATTCTGAGGATGATCATAAATGTCCATATTACGAATTGTATATACTTCTTTATTAGCATGGTAAGTTACCCATTAATATTGAATAAACAAACGTCGTTTTATTGAAAAAGGCTAGCTCTGAGCTACTGATCTTTATCGTGTGTTTTTGCTGTATATTTTTATGAAGATCGAACCAGCAGATCAAGTTTACAAAAGCCCTTTTTCCTGCAGCGACTTTTTAATCCGTTTGTGATTTGCCTCGAATTTGGCTTCAATCTCGCGAAATACCTTATTATACTGCGGGTGTTGTTTTAAATTCTCCATTAGCGGATCGATTGGTGTAAAAAGAACCGTCCAGTAATGAAAGTTTTCCTGCTTTGTGAAAGCTTTTAAATACTCGATGGCCTTGTCAGTATCTCCTTTGTAAGAGTAATAATATGCCAATGAGAAGTTGCTGTAAATAGAAGGATCATTTTCTGCCCATGTTCGGTACTGCTCAAAATACTTATCCGCTAATTCCTGCTCGCCAACTTTATCAAAGGTTACTGCAATTTTCCCGTTTTCCGACCTGTAGATTTCAAGATTGTACGTTTCACGGGCTTCAACAAAAGCTTTGTAATATTTTGCTGCTGTTTCGAAATCGCGCAGATAGTAGTATGATTTTGCCACTTCCTGCAAAATGTCGAGGCGGGTTTTATCCTTTTCAAAGGTAGTAAGCAATGATTTATTTAGCTGATTTAAATCTTCATTCTTTGCATAATCGATATATGCTTTTACATATTGAGAGTATAAGTTGTTAGGAAGGTATTCAAGCGAAATATCAATGTATTTTTCCGCTTCATCGACAAAACCCGATTGGATAAAAGCATTACTTATGTGCAGGTAACTGTAACTTGCCGCTGCCGAATCGTAGGCTGCAACAATATCAATTTCGAGCCCCTTTAATGCGTATTCCAGGTACTTCTCTGTATTGGGTAAATAATTCACATATAACTCAACCATAAAGATTAAAACCACATCTGAATTAGGGCTGATCTCCAGCGCTTTTTCAAAGTAGGGAAGTGCCAGTTCGTATTCGCTGTGCTCCATATAAAAAAGAGCTTTGGCCGTTAAACTCTGTGGCAATTTCGAGTCGTAAAAAAGAGCCTGATCGGCATAATAATTTATGGAGTCGGCAAATTGTTTTTCCGTTTTATTTTGGTCCAGCAGATAGAAAGCAATAGCAATTGCGGCATAAGAACGGGCAAATTCTTCATCGTGTTGAATCGCTTGTTTGAAATAAGGAATTGCCGCTTTCAGGTTTTCTTCGGTTGGTTTGCCAAGCAAATCATATCCTTTTAAAAACAGGTCGTAAGCCTCCAGGTTATCGGTTGGTGCTTTTTCAATACGTTCTATTTCTTCCGGCGTAACAATGGCTTCTATTTGTTCGGCGATACTTTTTGCCACATCGGCCTGCAAAGTAAAAATGTCTTCGGTATCACGCCGGTATTGCTGGCTCCACAAATGTTTGTCGGTTTTTGCTTCTATCAACTGAATATTGAGCAGAATCTGGTCGCCAATCTTTTGTCCGCTGCCTTCAATCAGGTACGTGGCATTTAGTTCTTTTGCAATCTCGGGTGACGGTTTCGGATTGTTGCGGTACTGTTCAACCGAGGTGCGGCTGATTACCCGCAGATCCTTTATCTGTTGAAGATTATTCAATGTGGCTTCCATCAATCCGTTAATGATATACACGTTTGTAGTGTCGTTGCTGTCGTTTAAAAATGGCAGTACGGCAATTGACTTTATTTTTTTTGTATTCTCGGAATCGGGACGCAGCACAAAGTACAAAATGGCTGCTATTGCAACGATAGCAAAAAAGGAAATCAATAAAAGCGGAAACTTTTTTTTGGGAACGGGAGCCTGTAACTCTGGTTCAGTTTCTGGTTCCTGTTCCGCAGGCTCTTCCTGCATGCCCATTTCTCCGGGAGGGAAACCATACAACTCGCGGAAGCATTTTATAAAATACGAGGGGCTGCCAAAACCAACCTTATACGAAATTTCGGAAACCGTGTATGAACCTTCCTGAAGCAACTCGGTAGCATATTTTAAACGCACATTACGAATAAACTGACTGGCGGATAATTCGGTGAGCTTTTTGATTTTTCGTAACAGGTTCGAGCGACTCATTCCAACAGCATCTGCCAACTCCGAAACACCAAACTGCTCGTTGGAAATGTTGTCCTCAACAAGCTGAGTAATTTGGTTTAAAAAACTTTTTTCTGCGGTGTTAAGATTTGGCATAGTTGATAGCTTCGGATAATTACGATCCTAAAAATACAAAAACTGTTTGTTTGTCGCTTATCCTATCCATTCTTTCGATCATATTTTATTTTGAGGAGCGTGTTTTTTTGATGTTTTAATGTGCTTTATAGAACGCTTATTTGGCAAGCTTTTCAGGGCTTTGCATCATGTTTTGCATCATAATTTATATGCTTGCGCCATAAGTTTTAAGCCTTCAGCAAACTTCATACACTTGGCTGCATAGTTCATTAGACCTGCGTCACGCTTCACACGACCTTTACACTATCGAAAAACTTCGGACTTCGGGCTTCCGTCTTCCGACTAAAATAAAAATCATGAAAACACGAATTTATTTTCTCGACCATTTAAGAACATTAATGATTTTCCTGGTTGTTGTTTTACACTCAGGATTGGTTTATGAACATGTTTTGCAAAACTCCTGGATTGTTGTCGATCCGGTAAAAGCAAATTCAATCGGAATGATCCGTTTGTACCTTGATCTGTTTATAATGTTTACGATCTTCTTTATCTCCGGGTATTTAATCCCGATGTCGCTGAAGTCAAAAACATCAATCGAATTTATTAAATCAAAAGTGAAACGTATTTTGATTCCGTGGCTAATTGCGGTTTTTGCTTTGATTCCTGCTTACAAATTCATCTTTTTATATTCACGTGGTTTACCACAGGAAGAATGGTTCTCGTACTTCCACTTTTTTGAACGGGCCGGAAGCGACCTGAGTTTTTATGCCAACAACCCGGCACAAAACTGGTTATGGTTTTTGCCTGTATTGTTTCTGTTTCAGGTGATTTATCTGGTGCTGGCAAAAACAAAAGTGCTGTCGTTAAAAATTAACCTAAAAACTGCAGTAATCGTAATGTTTGTGGTTGGTGTTGTATCCAGTGTAACAATTGCACAAATGGGACTGAACGGCTGGTACGATTCTGCTATTCTACATTTTCAACGCGAGCGTTTGTTGGTTTACTTTATGTCTTTTTTGCTGGGTACACTTTGCTACAAATTAAAAGTGTTCGATTCAACCCAAAAGAACAAACGACTTTATATAGTCGCAAATGTAGTTCTGACTTTCGCCCTCGGAATTTTTACGGCCGTTGCACTAAATACCTTTTTCAATATTATCGACCCAGCGCGTAATTACTATTTCATATCGCAGTTTGCCGACCGTGTTGTTTATTATGCTTTTGGCCTGGCATCGCAACTTACTCTGCTGTATGTATTCCTTTACGGTTTCCGCCATAGTTTAAACAAAAGGTATGCGCTTATGGACGAACTGAACAGAAATTCTTACTCGGTTTACATTATTCACACTATTGTACTTGGAGTAGTTGCACTCTCGTTAATGGCATTACCAATTCCGTCGATGGTGAAATTCCTTATGGTTACTATACTTACTTTTGGACTTTCAAATCTGCTTATTTACTCGTGGCGAACAATCCGTCAACGCACAGTCAATACAAAAACAGTTGCCACTGCAGTCATGTCGGTAGTAATTATATTAGCGGCTTTTACTGCTTATCCCGGAACAACAGAAAACAAAGAACAGAAAACAGAAACAACAGAAACAAGCACAGCGCCTCAAAGTGGGAAAAGTATACATGCAGCGGTAATTGCAGGAGATTTGGAAACTGTAAAGAGAATAATTGAATCGGGTGCCGATTTGAATGAAAAAGAGCCTGCAGGTGGATCAAGTCCACTAATGACTGCCTGTGTCTTTGGAAAAACAGAAATTGCCAAAGCACTGATCGATGCCGGTGCAGACCTGAATGTTACGAATAATGATGGTTCTACCGCTTTGCACACTGCAGCTTTTTTCTGCCGTACCGAAATAGTGAAGGCATTATTAAACAAAGGTATCGATAGTTCCGTAGTAAATAATTCAGGATCAACTGCCTTGCAGTCGGTTCAGGCGCCTTTCGAAATGGTAAAAGGAATCTATGAGTACTTTGCCAAAGTATATGAACCACTCGGACTTCAACTTGATTTGAACAGGATTGAGAAAGCACGTCCTGTAATTGCTGAAATAATATCCACTAACTCGTAAATTTAAAACCATGAAACTGCTGATCGGAAGAATGTTACTCATATTGGTTATACTGCAGGCCGTATTGGGAGCCAGCTCGTGTAACAATAAAAAAGCGGAGGAGGTTATTTTAACTCCTCCGGCAGAAATGAACGATGGAATTAATGTAGGCACGCCGAATGATGCCAATATTGATGAGCGCTATATAAAAGATGCTATTCAGAAAATCTACGCCGGTAAATTTGGAGAGATACATTCCATGCTGATCTACAAAAACAATAAACTCGTTGTTGAACAGTATTTCCCGGGACATCTTTACGCATGGGATAAACCTTATTACTACGGCGACTACGTGGAATACGGTCCGGAAACGAAACACAGTGTTATGTCAGTAACAAAAAGTTTTGTGTCGGCATGTATCGGAATCGCCGTCGATAAAGGTTTTATAAAAAGTGTTGATCAATCCATTTTTGATTACCTGCCCGAACATCAACACCTGAAAACCAATAACCGCGAATACATTACCATTGAGCACCTGTTGACGATGACCTCCGGCTTAGCCTGGGATGAGTGGAGCGCCGCTCACGGAACGGAATCTACCAACGACATGGACCGCTTGTATTTCGATTGCAACGATCCGGTAACCTGTGTTTTAGATCGTGAATGGTGGGCGGAACCCGGAACATCGTTTACCTACAACGGCGGTGGCATTGTTATTTTGGGTGAAATTTTAAGAAATGCTACCGGACTTGATCTCGACGAGTTCTCGAAAAAATACTTGTTCGAACCATTGGGAATAAAAGAAGGCACGTGGATGAAATATCCGGATGGAGTAGTTGTTGAAGCAGCCAGTTCTTTGAGTGTTACTCCCCGCAATATGCTTAAACTGGGAATTACTTACCTCGATAACGGCATGTGGAACGGAGAGCGCATCCTGTCGGCCGATTGGGTAGCAAAGAGCTCAACCGTATATAATAATAACTCCGGTATAAAGTTGCCCATCGAAGATTCGGGTAAGAACGGTTACGGGTACACCTGGTGGCAAAGCGAGTTGTACCACGGTGGCAAAAACATAAAAATGTACCGTGCCAATGGTTGGGGCGGACAGGTAATAATGGTTTTCCCCGCGTTGGATATGACCGTGGTTTTCACCAGTGGGAACTGGGCCGGTAAATCGAAGTTGTTTAAATTAGTGCGTCAGTATATTCTGCCTTCTGTTGAGATGTAGGGGAATGATCGAATTTATCACAGAAATTAAAAGGATTAAAATAGATTTTATTGTCATTTCGACGAAGAATGAGGAGAAATCTCTCAAAGTTGAAACAGATTTCTCATTCATACCTCATTCGAAATGACATCTCTGATTGTCTGTTCTTGCGACCAAAGCAATCAAAAACTTACAAAAATGAAAAACACCTGTTCAACCAGAAAAGAAGCCCGCAGCCTCCTGTTTAAAGTGGGGTGCACGGGGGCACTATTTGCGGTGGTAAATAAAAATTTCGGACAGCGCGACAGTGAAGTTGAGAAGGCAACCGGACCGTTATGTGGCGGAATCGTGCAAGAGGGGCACCAATGCGGAATGCTTTGGGGAGCCGCTCTTGCTGCCGGTGCCGAGGCCAACCGAAGAGCGAAAGACTCAAATGTTGCCACTTCGCTGGCTGTCTCGGCTGCGCGCGATTTGGTCGATTCCTTCAATCAAAGATCATCGAGTGTGAATTGCCGCGATATTACAAACTGTAACCAGAAGTCGAAGCTGGGTATGATTAAGTTTTTTATTACCGGGAAACCGCTAAACTGTGCCCGCTTAATTGGTCGCTGGGCACCAAGGGCAGTGGCAACGGTAGAAAAAAGTTTGACATTAATGCCGGAAAGTTCTGATACTCCCATTGTAAGTTGTGCCAGTATTGTTGCCGAAAAAATGGGTGCAGGAAAAGAAAAAGCAATGATGCTGGCCGGTTTTGCAGGAGGAATAGGTTTAAGTGGCAATGCCTGTGGCGCACTTGCCGCTGCGGTTTATCTTGGCGCCGAAAAATGGTACAGCAATAATCCTGACGACAAACGTTTTATCGTTCCCGGGGCAGAAGAAAAGATGCGCGATTTTCTGTTTGAAAACAGGGGTGAGGTACGTTGTAGTAAAATTTGTGGGAAAACCTTTGCTACTGCAGAAGAGCACTCGGAATATATTCGGAACGGTGGATGCGAAAAACTCCTGAATTTATTGGCCGGAGATCAATAATGTTTGTCATATTGAATTGTTATAATGGCTTTGTGTATTCTGATTTTATTATGTGTTTAATACTTTTGATATGGATATGATTAATATAATCATGAGTTCAGAACTATCGATTTAAAACATTTTTGGTTCTGATTCGTTTCTAATCCATAAACACAATCAATCATGAGAAAATTTATTACAGCTTTTATTATTGCAGCTACATTTTTTGTGGCTTGCAGCGACGACGACAACAAGGCCGGAACCGGTACCTTAAAAGTAGATTTAACCGATGCCCCGGCCGAATACTCTGCAGTACTTGTTGATATACAGGGCCTGCGAATTAATGTAAACGATGCCGACACTACTGAAGGCAACTGGATGGATCTGACGCTGGATACCATGGGCCAGATCAACTTGCTGGAGTTAATGGACGGTGTCAGTATTCAGTTATCTGAAGATGAAATTCCGGCCGGTTACCTGTCGCAAATACGTTTGATCCTGGGCGATAACAACCAGCTTGTAATTGGCGAAGATACCATGGATATGGAAACACCTTCGGCACAACAATCCGGGCTGAAAGTTAATGTACACGACTCGATTGCCGACGGCGAAACATTTAGTATGATGCTCGACTTTGATGCCGAACAATCGGTAGTTGACAAAGGAAACGGTGGCTATTCGTTAAAACCCGTTTTAACCGTTATTAAAGAATAAGTATTAAAACAAAACATAATTGAGAAAGGTCGCTTATTTAGCGGCCTTTTTTTATGAAAGTCGATTGGAAATTAACAGCAAAATAGGCTTCAAAATTTATTGACTCACCCTGAATGTGCTTTCGGCACAATCGTCTCTGCCTGACAGCAGGCAGGCCTCTCTTCGCGAACCTTAGAATTTGTATGGAAATCTTTTGATGGAAGGCAACAATGGAGCCGATCCACTTTTGGAAAACAAGTTATTTTACACTTGCATGAATTTTAGCATCAGCTCTAAAAACTAACTAAAAGCCCAGAAACACCGTATAGTAAGCAAGAACAAAAATCGAAGGTTATGAAAACATTTACCCGATTAGTAGTAATGGCTGCTTTTACATGCTTTTCAGTCGGCCTGTTTGCCCAAACCATTGGAATAAAGGCCGGATATACCTTGTCGGACATGTTAATAAAAGAAGAGGGCGAAATAATCAGCGAACCGTTGGAGATGAGATCGGGGTTGCATTTGGGACCAACGTTTGAGTGGGCGATTGGCGAAGGTGCCGGTATTGAAACCGCTTTGCTCCTTACCACAAAGGGCATAAAAATGAATGAATCGGATTCGTTCGAAGATGTACCGTATAGCATAAACTCGACAATAAAACTATGGTACCTCGATATTCCGGTGTTCGGGAAATTATATACCGATGTTAACAACATTAAGATATATGGCATGTTGGGGCCTTATGTTGGCATTGGTCTTAACGGAAAGACAAAAGTTGATGAAACGGTTGGTTCGGAAAGTTACGATGAGGAGTATGACATTGTATGGGGAACCGATGAGAACGACGACCTTAAACGCCTTGGGCTTGGTTTGGCCGTTGGCGGAGGTGTGGAGGTGAATTCGTTTTTATTTGAATTTACCGCTCATTTTGCATTAAATAATATCTCGCCTCAAGCTGATTACGATATGGTCGCCCGCAACCGTTCGTTTATGTTTTCGCTGGGTTATAAGTTTCATAAATAAAGATGAAGTCAGATTTTCTGCAACACCTCGTTTGCAAACTATAGTGAATACAAAACTTTACTATTCCCATTTTCAAATGATTCTGCATAAATTTTTCGTTCGGAACAAGCAGCCTGATTCTAATCAATTTTAATCGCCAAACGATTTTTTACTGATCTATAATCCGGCGCATTGTATTTTCGTTAACTCAGACACACGCATTGGGCTGCTGCTTGTCTCCCACTTCGGAGCTTTAAGCACCAAGGGTGCGTAATCAGTAGACCGGGGGAAGCTCCCGCAGGGAGCGCAGCCCCGGGGACAGAAGAGAAAAATGACAAAGGCGCAAATGCTACCGTTATTAAAAATACAACTTTTTCTTGCGCCGCATATTGAAAGTATAATGTAAAGCAGGACCCTAAAAATAATTGTGTGTACAAAGTAGTTGTCACAAACAAGGGGTAGAGTAGGGAAGCTACCTATCACGTATCAACGGCAAAGCAATTTCCAAATCGTTATATTAAATATGTTAACCCAGCGTTTATATTTTTCCGGCTTTTCCGGAAAGAACAAATCTTTTTTCTATTTTAACCTATCTAATCGACCAAAATAAAATCAAAACCTATGAAAAATACGATTATTCTTATTTTAAGTTTTTTCCTGATTTCGTCGTGTGCTCAAAAAAAATCAGAACAAGCAGACGAACAAGCTGCGCCTAAGAGTTTAAAAGAAGCCTATGCCGGTGCATTTAAACTAGGTTGTGCCGTCAATAGATTTGTCATTTCCGACAGGGATACGGCTACCCGAAACATTATAACCGATCAATTTAATACCATCACGCCTGAGAATTCGATGAAAGCTGCCCCCATAAATCCTCGCCCCGGAGTTTATAATTTTGATCCGGCCGACCGGATTGTGGAATTTGGTGAAAAAAACGGCATGTTCATCGTGGGGCATACCCTGGTTTGGCACAACCAGACTCCTGATTGGTTTTTTGTTAACCCAGAGGGCAATCCCAATACTCCGGAAGAACAAATCGAGCGGATGCGCAGCCACATTGAAGCGGTAGCCGGAAGGTATGCCGGGCGCGTAAATGCCTGGGATGTGGTGAATGAAGTGATTGATAACGATGGATCGTATCGTCCTACCACCTGGGTAAATGCAGTTGGCGACGGCGACAAAATGGTAAAATATGCATTTCAATATGCCGGCAAGTATGCTCCCGATGCCGAACTGTATTACAACGATTTTAATGCCTGGCGCCCTGAAAAGCGAGACGGCATAGCCCGCATGGTGCGGATGTTGCAAAAAGAAGGCATCCGGATCGACGGTGTTGGAATACAGGCACACTGGGGACTGAATTTCCCAAAAAATGAATACATCGAAGCAGCCATCGATACCTTTGCCTCATTGGGTGTAAAAGTTATGATAACCGAACTGGATGTAGATGTTCTCCCCCTGACCAAAGAGGGACAGATTATCGGACAGGTGATGAGCCATCCTCAATTTCAGTTGGAAGAGTTTGAGGAATTCCTCGACCCCTATAAAGACGGACTGCCGGAAGAGGTAGAGCAACAGCTAACCGAAAGGTATGAGGAGCTGTTCCGGATTTTTTACAACAAACGCGACAAAATTGACCGGGTAACCTTGTGGGGCCTGCAGGATAACATGTCGTGGAAAAACGGATACCCCATCCCCGGCAGGACAAACTATCCCCTTCTTTTTGACAGGCAGAATAAAGCCAAGCCTGCGTTAAAAGCGGTATTGGAAGTGCCGGAACAAAATCTGTAGTAACCTATTATTGGGAAGAGTAGCTCAAATAAGCTTCAAAACTGAATAAGAACCGGCTCCCCTTGTAAGGGGAGCTCTCGACAGAGAGAGGGGTAGGGGGGGGATTGGTTTTATTTTTTGCACCGCGGCTTTAGCCCGGTGATAAAAATGCACTTCAGGAAAGGGCTTTAGCCATTAACGACTATTAAAGGCTAAAGCCTGGTTCCTGTTTTTATCCGGAATCACCGCCCTAAAGGACGGTGCAATAAAGTACGACGAGCCCAAGGTAACGTCCCTTCAGTCTAAAATATTGATCAACTCAAACACTTATTCGTTATAATAATAGCTTGCGAGCAGGCTGAATGCGCGTTTAGCTCTCGACAGAGAGAGGGGTAGAGTCACTACAAAACATTCCTGTTTTAATGGTTTTTAACTACAAACCGAAAATTTGCTAAGTTTGCCGCAAATTTACAACGATGGACATTTCAGGGAGCTGGACATACAACGAAGATTTTGAATACGGAAACTCGGTAGGAGAGGTGGAACTTACGCAAACCGGCAACCAGGTAAGTGGGGTGTTTTCGTTTACCGAAGAGGTGGAAAACAACTACAGCATCCGGGTAACCGAAAAAGTAAAAGGCACCATTAGCAATGGAAAACTTCTTTTGGAAAGCGTTGAAGTAAAAGCCATTCAAAACGGCCGGGAGATCAGTTACCTGCCCAATTCTTTTGAAACGCACCGTATTACCGAAAATCAAATCGTCGGCTCAACTTTCGACAGCGAAGACGTGTGTGGCGTTTTTGTGCTACAGCGAAAAATTTGATTTTTCTTTATTCTGCCCTAACTTGTAAGGAAATTAATCCTTATAAATAACAAGATATGGGACTTGAAGATTTTGAAAATCAAATTCGCCGGATGGATGAAATCGAGAAGCTTTATGCGAATCGGTACAAAGGGTTTAGTCTGGAGCTTCCTCCTGCATTAACTTCTGTGGTATTTGAATATTGGCCTGAAATGGCTGAAAACCCGGCCAAATACAAGCCTTTGTTGTTCAATATTGGCGAAAAGTATATTCGTGAAATCTGGGAGGAATACAATAATTGTTACTCCTTAAACAGACGTAGCGGACCGATGGCCGATCTTCATCCGGTAGACACGATTGATAAATTAAAACCAAAATACGAAAAACGTTGCCGGGAATTAAAAAGAACTTACCCTGATGCAGGCGATGAATTTTGGGACGAGATTATCAAGGAAGATTATGAACGTGAAAAAAAGGATATTCTTTTTAAATTGGCGGTTCACGAGAAAATGAAAGCCGTATTTAATGCACATTATATTGATGATGTAATGGAGTTCGAAAGCCATATTTTACGTTATTTCGAACGGGGAATGTACCTGATGTGTGCACTACGATATGTTGATGAGGTTTATTCGTTGAAGTAGAACCCTTAGATTACTTCATTATCGCCCTGACAAATGATGCTACAAAATGCCGGGGCTGTGCCCTTAGTGAGCACAGGACTGAAAGTCCGTAACGTTAAAGGGTAGTCCCGTAAGGGCTGCCGGTTTTTAAAGCCTGCCTGCCCCAAACAGGGACAATGTAATAAGGACATCGAGAACAAAGTACGATTGAAAAAAACCGTAGTAGTGGAGCATCGTACAAAGTACAATTGCCGCAAAACGATTGTACAAAATAAAATCTGATGCTGTATGCTTAAGTAAATAAAAATCTGTTATTTTTAAGCAACATAATAAAAATCGCCCGCTACATTGAAAACTTCTCTTGCAAAAACAAAAGCAATACGTTGTAGCACATTAAAATGAAAGAACAAAACACAGACATAGAATTCTTGATTTCGGCTTTTGCCTACTCCTTTGCCTCTATGAATGAAACATTCTACCTAAGAAAGCGAGATTTGAAAGTGATTGGAGTTCACATTTTGACCACTCATTGGTTTCGGAATGTAAATCCGAATACGACTCTGGTCTAAGTAAAGAAGAAGAAAGAGATATAAAAGAGGCAATTATTGCAAATGAAGAAAATTATGACACTCACATTTTCATTCCTCGATTGACAAAAGAGCAACGATTTGAAATTATGTCTGACTTCATTGATTCAAATACAGATTACAAAGAGAAACTTTTAAAGAATAGAGATTTCTTAGTTGAATCAACGAAAAATTATGGAGCTGAATTTTATAAGAAAGGAATTAAGCCTGGAGTTGAAATGGAATATCTGACCAATGAAATTGATGATAAAAATTTCAAATCTAAATGGACCAAATTCTATAGAGATAAGACTAAGACCATTGCTATAGAATGGTTTGAAAAAGAAAAAAACGTGCTACAACAAGGTGTATAGTGCATACCCTTCGGGATACACCATACACAGAACGTTGTGCATAATTTCGGAAGACCGATTATAATCAAACATAGAATGAGAAGAATAATCAGTTTGATTTTAATATCTATTTCAATTACTACTTATTCGCAAGAATCTGAGAAGATTTCTTATGAGTTGTATTTGAAATATTCTTGTGACAGCATATTAACTAAATCGACAGGATTTTGGTTAACAATAAATGAGAATGATTCGACATATAGTTTCATGCCCGATTCAAATGGGATTTGTATAGTGCCAAAGAAAGGATTGTATAATTTAGAGTATTATTCCCAAAAAGGAAATATAAGAAGGAACCTTGAAATCAATTCAGACATCATTGATACATTGATTGTTCCTCCAATTTATCTTTCAGCAACAACTGGACATATAGGACCGACTTATTATTTTTATGTTCATTGTGGAGAGAAATGCAATGGAAAATACATGATTCATAGAAGAACAGGTGAGTTATGGCAAAAAGGTAAATTCAAAAAAGGACAATTAGGAAAGTTGACAACATATTCAAAGAATGGACAGATAGAATCTTTAAAAAAGAACGGATTCTTAAATGATAAAAATGTTGAGTATGACGTGAATGGAAAGCTTTTGATGGAATTCAAATTCTTTTTATTCTATTCAAAAGTGAAATTTTATAACCCAAAGACAAATGAATATTTTTCAGGAAGATTTTTGGGACATTATTAAAAAAACTATGCACAACAAAATGTAAAAAAACATAGCGCGGAGATGCTAAATTTGAAAGGTAATACAAGTAATAAAGCTAGTCACGGTTTGATAGATGAGTGCTTTGAAAAGCGCTACGTTTCTTACACAAACCGTTGTAACACATTAACCGACGCAGGAGCATTGAACTAATTAGAAAAAATACAGAATCATAAAATAATAATGAAAAAGACTTTTATAATAATTTTAATATTAGCTCTATTTGGATTTGTAGCTTTTTTTATTGCCAATAATATATGCAAGATTGAAGATAAATGTCCTAATTGCCCGAAAATTTCAAGAGATAAAGAATACTCCCAACAAATGGGATTTTATATTACAGATTATAAGAATTTTATTCCAGAATTTAAACTAAAGTATCACAATGAGAATGTTAAATTGAATGATGTGTGGATTGAAAAACAATGGTATTTTGACTTTAAATCTTGTTTGTGTCCAAAACTAAGACTTACAGAAGGGTTTAATGTTATCATTGACTTTGAAAAATCAAATGAGGATTCGTTTTACTTTAGCCTAACACCAATGATTAATGGAAAATTAGATAAAACTAATGGAGGAATCGAAAAGGGAAGAAAAACAATGAAATTTGAATTTTTCCCTGATGAAATTTATCTACAATTGAAAGAAAAGAATCCAAATAAAGATATTGGTTGGAAAGAGGGAATAGTAACAGATACATTAATAATTAAATTGAAAAAATAACGTGTTACAACACGCGGTATAAAAAAATGCCGGTTCAGTAGGTTATTAAAGGGTTATAGCCCGCTTCAACTTTTGTGTAACTTGATAGGAAATCGCTCGCAATCGGCAACTTTTAATACCGCCACCGTTAACGATAATTTTAAAGACACAACAAATGAGATATCTAAGTTTCATATGTTTAATGATATTATTTTTGAGTTCCTCTGGAAAGGCAAATCAAAATTCAGCGCATGTAAGGGATTTTACATTTGACATAAATAAATCCGACTATAGAGTTAATTTAGATTCTCTTTTAGAAATTGAAACAAATGATTATTTGGCTTTCTTGGTAAATGGAGAACTTACCTTATGTGGTTATAAACTCTTACATCCATATGTAACGGATTTAGAAATGTTTCAAGAAAATGTTGAGGAGTATAATCTGGAGAACGAGATTAAAAAAGTTGATATTTTCGTTTTTGGATCATCGTATATAAAACTATATTACAATGACCATCCACGAGTCAAGAATCGAGACGTAGTATGTGGAAAAATACTTTCAGACAAAATAAAATTAAATCATGGAATAAAAATCGGTATGTCTAAAGTAGAAATCCTTGAGAAAATATTTAGACCAACTCCTCTTTTCCAATCAATTAATAGGCTTATTATATATGAGGACGAATCGGGTGAAGCCTGGACAGAACTAATTTTCAAACAAGATATTTTAAAGCAAGTAAATTATGACTCAGATTATGATTGGATTGATAAAAAAATTAAATAAATGAAAGTCTCAATAATCATAATAATTCTACTGATTGTCTTTGGATGTGCAAAAACAATTAAAAAATATGAAGTAAAGGTTCTTGAACATTGCATTGAAAACAAAGAAAAAGAATGGCTTGAAAATAAACTTGATAATAACGTCTTGTATTTATTTTTCCTCTCCGGTTTTAACAATGATGTAGTTGAAATTAAATATCACGATATAACATTTAAAGAAAAATCGGTTATAACTGATCAATCATTAGGATTAGCAACAGTAATCGTTATAAACAAAAACGCAGACACAAATCTAAAAATAAGAGTGTCTGAAGGACCTGAACTGGTGTTTAATCCATTTGAATATGAAAGTAATAAAATGGGAGTATATTTTAAAGGAGACACCTTAATGTGTCAACCATTTAGATATGCTCCAACATTTGAATAAGAAAATGTAAACTTAGGCAGTACATATTGCAGGGTGGGGTTTGGTGGTACGCAACTGCGCCCCGACAACATGTACCAACCGTCAGACTGTCTAAAAACCTAACCACAATTTGTTAAGAACTCCGCAGGTTGTTAACACCTTTGAACCCAGCGATTAAGTATCTTCAGGCATGAAGTATCTCAAAGGGCAAAACAGATCACAAATATCACTTTTCCCGGTGTCGCTCGACCAGGCCATAAATGCAGACAACGAAGTGCGCTTAATCGATGTTTTTGTTAACAGTCTGAAGTTGGAAGAATTCGGATTCAGGGTTGACCATATTGAAAACGGGCGTCCTGCTTACCACCCAGCCGACTTGCTTAAACTTTACATTTATGGCTATCTTAATCAGTTAAGGTCGTCGAGGAAACTGGAGAAGGAGTGCAAGCGAAACATTGAATTAATGTGGCTATTGAAAACGCTGCGTCCCGATCACAACACTATCGCTAACTTCAGGCGCGATAACCCAAAGGCCATCAAAAAAGTATTCCGCGAAACCGTAAAGATTGCAACGTATTTTAACCTTATTGGCGGAACGCTGATTGCAGACGACAGTACAAAACTGCGTGCCCAGAACAGCAAAAAGAACAACTACAACCAAAAGAAAATAGACCGTCACCTGGAGTACATCGAAAACAAACTGGCTGAATACAACAAAGCACTGGCCGAAAGCGATGGAGATAAAAAGCAGGAAATTGAAAACGAAATTGAAAAGCAAAACCAGCGAAAAGATGGCTATAAAAAGATTGAACAAGAGCTAAAAAAATCGGGGCAACGACAGATCTCAACTTCCGATCCCGACAGCCGTCACCAGATCACGCGCAACAACATTACCGAAGTAGCCTACTCGGCGCAAACTTCGGTCGATGCAAAAAACTACATCCCTATCGATTATAAAATAACCAATGCAAACGATAAAAAGGCAATGGGAACAATGCTCAGAAGAGCAAAGACAATACTTCGGCACAACGATTTTACTGCCCTTTACGATAAAGGCTACCATACCGGAAGCGAACTGGCCATCGCCGATTCGCTCGGTATTCCGGCAATTGTAGCCATTCCTCCGTTTTCAGGAGCCTCGCATGCTCCGGACCTTAGGTACGATGTGGAACATTTTGATTACGACCCGAAAACCGATACTTACACCTGTTTGCAGGGTCACACCCTAAGAACCACCGGCTACTGGCACCACGCAAAAAACGGTGCCGGAGAAACAGCCTATCGCTTCCGCAACTACACAACACCTAAATGTAAAAGTTGTGAGGTCCGCCCGCTGTGCACAAAATCGGCTGCAAACGGCAAGCAAGTCAGGCGAAGCGAGTTTGCCGGCAATATTGAAAACAACAAAAAACGCGTTCAGGAAAGCGAAAAACTGTACAAACGACGGCAGGCCATTGTGGAACACCCCTTCGGGACCATTAAACGTCAGTGGGGATTCAATTATATTATCACCAAAAAGTACATGAAAAGAGCTGAAGCCGATTTTGGTTTTATAATGTCGGCATACAACCTCAGACGAATAATCAATATTGTGGGCATAAAAAAGTTAGAAAAATACATCACAAGTATTTTTTCTGTTTTATGTTCAATTTTTGATCTTTTAGAGCTATTTTTAAACCACAGAAACCGAATACAATACAAAACAATAAAAACCATCTGTTATGAAATCCGCATCCCTGGCCACTTAATAAAGCTCAATTTTAATGCCCCGGGAAAGGGTTTTTAGACAGACTGCCGTTAGCAACAAGGCAGAAAAAATAAAAACAAACAATTTAAAACAAGTTAGAATAAAAAATGATACACTCTTTTTTAATGATTGGTCAATCAAATATGGCAGGACGTGGTTTCCTGAAAGATGCACCAACGATTTATAATGAACATATAAAAATGCTTCGAAACGGGAGATGGCAGACAATGGTTGAGCCAATAAATTATGATCGTCCAAGTGCAGGTGTTGGTTTAGCCTCTTCCTTTGCCGCTGCATTGCATTTAAAAAACCCAGCAAATGAAATCGGCTTGATTCCTTGTGCAGATGGTGGGACGAGTTTAGATGATTGGAATGTTGATGGAGTTCTGTTTAAAAATGCGGTTTTTCAGGCAAAACTTGCTCAAAAAACAAGTGAATTGAAAGGCATTCTTTGGCATCAAGGAGAAAATGATTGTCAACCTAACAATGCGAAAAATTATGGTGAAAAATTTTCTGCTATTATTCAAACGTTAAGGGAAGAACTTGAGATTCCAAATATTCCAATAATTATTGGTGGACTTGGAGACTTTTTAACGCAAGGTGTGTACGGAGAATATTTCGCATCATATTCTATTGTAAATGAAGAATTACAAAAATTCGCTAAAAACCATCCAAATTGTTATTTTGTAACGGCTTCAGGTTTAACCGCTAACCCTGATGGAATTCATATAAATGCATCTTCTCAAAGATTTTTTGGCATTCGATATTTTGAAGCTTTTAATGAACAAAAGCATATTTTTGAACCAACTGACATTGAAAACAAAACATTAGAGATGATTTATAACAAACCTTTATCCAACACCGAAAAAATCGGATTATTAGATTTAAAATTTTCAAGTGGTGATTTATCCTTAGAAAGTTATAAAACTGAAATGGCAAAATTAAAATAATAAGGTGAGATTAAAGCCCGTGCTGCTAACAATGTATATAAAAAATAGGCAGAAAAGTAGTAAAATCAAGGGTTTTGGCTCGTGTCAAACTTTGTGCTTAACCCAAAGCGTTGTGCTTCGAAATCGCCTGCTTTTCATATACTTGTCCGTCAGACTGTCTAAAAACCTAACCACAATTTGTTAAGAACTCCGCAGGTTGTTAACACCTTTGAACCCAGCGATTAAGTATCTTCAGGCATGAAGTATCTCAAAGGGCAAAACAGATCACAAATATCACTTTTCCCGGTGTCGCTCGACCAGGCCATAAATGCAGACAACGAAGTGCGCTTAATCGATGTTTTTGTTAACAGTCTGAAGCTGGAAGAATTCGGATTCAGGGTTGACCATATTGAAAACGGGCGTCCTGCTTACCACCCAGCCGACTTGCTTAAACTTTACATTTATGGCTATCTTAATCAGTTAAGGTCGTCGAGGAAACTGGAGAAGGAGTGCAAGCGAAACATTGAATTAATGTGGCTATTGAAAACGCTGCGTCCCGATCACAACACTATCGCTAACTTCAGGCGCGATAACCCAAAGGCCATCAAAAAAGTATTCCGCGAAACCGTAAAGATTGCAACGTATTTTAACCTTATTGGCGGAACGCTGATTGCAGGCGACAGTACAAAACTGCGTGCCCAGAACAGCAAAAAGAACAACTACAACCAAAAGAAAATAGACCGTCACCTGGAGTACATCGAAAACAAACTGGCTGAATACAACAAAGCACTGGCCGAAAGCGATGGAGATAAAAAGCAGGAAATTGAAAACGAAATTGAAAAGCAAAACCAGCGAAAAGATGGCTATAAAAAGATTGAACAAGAGCTAAAAAAATCGGGGCAACGACAGATCTCAACTTCCGATCCCGACAGCCGTCACCAGATCACGCGCAACAACATTACCGAAGTAGCCTACTCGGCGCAAACTTCGGTCGATGCAAAAAACTACATCCCTATCGATTATAAAATAACCAATGCAAACGATAAAAAGGCAATGGGAACAATGCTCAGAAGAGCAAAGACAATACTTCGACACAACGATTTTACTGCCCTTTACGATAAAGGCTACCATACCGGAAGCGAACTGGCCATCGCCGATTCGCTCGGTATTCCGGCAATTGTAGCCATTCCTCCGTTTTCAGGAGCCTCGCATGCTCCGGACCTTAGGTACGATGTGGAACATTTTGATTACGACCCGAAAACCGATACTTACACCTGTTTGCAGGGTCACACCCTAAGAACCACCGGCTACTGGCACCACGCAAAAAACGGTGCCGGAGAAACAGCCTATCGCTTCCGCAACTACACAACACCTAAATGTAAAAGTTGTGAGGTCCGCCCGCTGTGCACAAAATCGGCTGCAAACGGCAAGCAAGTCAGGCGAAGCGAGTTTGCCGGCAATATTGAAAACAACAAAAAACGCGTTCAGGAAAGCGAAAAACTGTACAAACGACGGCAGGCCATTGTGGAACACCCCTTCGGGACCATTAAACGTCAGTGGGGATTCAATTATATTATCACCAAAAAGTACATGAAAAGAGCTGAAGCCGATTTTGGTTTTATAATGTCGGCATACAACCTCAGACGAATAATCAATATTGTGGGCATAAAAAAGTTAGAAAAATACATCACAAGTATTTTTTCTGTTTTATGTTCAATTTTTGATCTTTTAGAGCTATTTTTAAACCACAGAAACCGAATACAATACAAAACAATAAAAACCATCTGTTATGAAATCCGCATCCCTGGCCACTTAATAAAGCTCAATTTTAATGCCCCGGGAAAGGGTTTTTAGACAGACTGCCGTTAGCGCCATGTTTAAAATCCGTCGATTATAATTATAGAAAAACAAATTAGAATATGAAAAATTGCCCAAATTGTAACTCGGAGATTGAGGATAACTTTGAACTATGCTGGAATTGCAACTATAGTTTAACTGAGAATCGGGTTATTGAGATAAAAGACATGACCTTGCAACAAGGAAATAGAGAGCTTGACTGCTTAAGATGTGAAATACCATTGATATTCTCTGGACAATTTGATTTTCACGAAGGAGCAAGACTTGGAGTTCTGGGCAATATATTTGAACTTTTCGTCAATAAGGAAAAATTTGATTTATATGTGTGTCCCAAATGTGGTAAAGTGGAGTTTTTTGCCCCATTAAATGACTCTGAAATGAAACTAAAAAAATGACCAAAATCTTTATCGCATAATGTCGTTCGCTGGATTCTCGCAACATCGTTCCGGCCTGCCGTACAGGAACGAGCTTCGAAATCCGCAACGAGAACTTGAAAGTGACCATTGTGCCCAATTAAAACATTCCACAAAAATGACACTGATTGAATATTTTAAAATAAATAAAAGAGTCTCAAAATTGACATTCAAGGTTCTTGGAGTTATTTTCACAAGTATCCTTGCATTACTCTTCTTGATTTTTGGATTGGATAATAAAAGGGAGTTAATTGATGGATTCTATCTGTTTTTATTATGTTTTGTTCTTGGTAATTTTCTTGGGTTATCGTTTTTTTCTTTAGCATTCTCGTTAGGATATTCTCAAGTCAAATCACAGATAGATTTGTATTCAAAGATTCCTTCAGATATTAAGGATTCTTTAGGATTAAAACTACTTTATAAACCATTGATTTCAAGGTTTAGTTTTATGGAGCTTGAAATAATTGGATTTGATAATAATTCTTTTGTGCATTTTGATTATGACAGAAATGAGAAACTAGTTTGGATAACCATTAGAAATATTATGAATGATATTGATGATTTCAATTCTAAAAAACAAGAAGTTGATTCAAAATATAAACAGGATTCTATTTTCTTATCTGGTTGGGGATTAAAAAAGGAAATTAAATGGAAACAATGGAAAAAGTTTACCGATGATGATGTGAAATCTCAGGTTATTCAGCTTTATACAATTTCTGAGAAGGAGAATTTAAGAGTTGAACAAATGTATTATAAAATTAACTGGCCATAACAATGTATAAATTTTATAGTGGGTTCGGTGGTGTGCGGGGTGCAGATTCTCGCATCGATTTTCTTTGTTCTTCGAACGGAAAATCACTCCGAAATCCGCGACAAAAACTTACACCAACCATTACTAAAAACACCGATAAAAACCGTTCTTTATCTATCAATCTTCAACACACCAAAAAGCGCCGAAATAGTTGCGTTATAGCGGCTTGCCGGGAAGCATGAATATTAGTTATAATAATTTGAACATATAGTCAAGTATTGGCAAGCCCAATCTATCGGCCATTGCAACTTGTTATTTAATTTTGAAACCGGAAGTTGACGCAAGAGTCGAATCGAATTAAAAATTTAAAATAGAAATATGAAACGAGCATGTAAATCATTTACACTCGACAGAATGATTAAAAGAGGCGAGTTACATACGATACCGTTGAAAACAAGCAATTTTAATCGTATGAATTTAGTTAAGCCGATCGTTGTAATGATACTTGTTTTTTGTGCCTGGGGTGCAAGCAGTGTATTTGCACAAAGCGGCGATCAGATTTTGGACGGCATTGGCGAAACCGGGTTAATTGCCCGTTATACGCTGGAAGAAAATGCTAAAGACTGGTCGAGAAATAATTTACATGGTACCATTCACGGCCCGGCTTATAAATTTGTCGACGATGAAGTGTTTGGCAAAGTGTTTTCGTTGTCGGGCGATGGCAAAACCTACATTTCAATACCTGGCGAAATGCTGGCAGGAGAGGAGTCGATGAGTATTTCAGCGTGGATTTCTCCGCAATCGGCAGAAAGTACAGCTCCGTTTTTCGATTTTGGTAAGAATGGAAAGTCTGCCTTGTTTATGGCTTCCGGTGCCAACAACACTTGTGTGGCACAAATAAATACCGGTGCTAATAGTTACACCGCAAATTCGGAAGCACCTGAGCTAAATAAATGGAACCATATTGCTGTTGTTATTAATGTTCCTGAAAAAACATTTACCACCTACCTAAACGGCAAACAGCTTAGCGAGGTAAAAAATATTGAAGTAGAGTTAAAGCAATTGTTTGATGGCAAAGACGGAGAAAGTCAGTTTCGTATCGGAAGTGCTGCTTTAAAAGCTAAACTGCACGATTTCCGTATCTACCGGATTCCTTTAACAAGTAGACAAATTGGCTGGATCAATTTTAACGCTTTGCATAAAGAGGAAGCTGAAGAAATGATGCGTAACAAGCAAGAGGCAGAACTTCAGGAATTTCCGGAATCGACACCTCAGTTGTATAATAAGTATTTAACCGACGTTCCCACTATTGAAGTGGAAACAGAAGTGGGCTTCCTTCCACGTTTGCCACGATTTGTTAAAGGCGTTTACAGCAACAATTTCGAGGGGCCTGAAGTGCGTGTACTTTGGCCTGCTCCCGAAGATAACAGTGCAGTACAAAGTGCAGGAAAATATACGGTAACCGGGCGAGTTGCCGGAACCGATATTCAACCCAAAGCCATTGTTACAGTGGTTGCGCATAATCACGATCATGATGCTCCACACCGCACGCTGGAGGCTTTTGATTTGGATGAGGTACAGTTAACCGAAGATCTGCATCACCACGAAACAAAATTTGTAGAGAACCGCGATAAATTCGTTGATGGTTTGCTGGAAACCAATCCTGATGATTTCCTGTACATGTTTCGCAATGCTTTCGGGCAGGAGCAACCTGCAGGAGCCGAGCCTCTTGGCGTTTGGGACAGCCAGGAGACAAAGCTTCGCGGTCATGCCACCGGGCACTATCTGAGCGCTTTGGCTCAGGCCTATTCAAGTGCTGCTTACGATCCTGCTATCCAGGCTAAGTTTGCCACGAAAATGGAGTATATGGTGAATACGTTGTATGACCTGGCACAACTGTCGGGAACTCCTAAAACTGCAGGTGGTGAGTCGGTAGCCGATCCGTTGGCCGTTCCTCCCGGACCGGGAAAAGTTGATTTTGATTCGGATTTAAGCGAAGATGGTATTCGCACCGATTACTGGAACTGGGGTAAAGGATTTATCAGTGCCTATCCGCCCGATCAGTTTATTATGTTGGAACATGGTGCAAAATACGGAACCGATAACGATAAAGTTTGGGCGCCATATTATACTTTGCACAAAATATTGGCCGGTTTAATGGATATTTACGAAGTGAGTGGCAACAAGAAAGCGCTTGATATTGTAGAAGGAATGGGCGACTGGGTACATGCTCGTTTAAGTGTGGTACCAACCGAAACACTTATCAGCATTTGGAACACCTACATTGCCGGCGAATTTGGCGGAATGAACGAAGCTCTGGCACGATTAAGCCGCTTAACCAACAATAAGAGTTATCTTGAAACGGCGAAATTATTCGATAACATCCGCGTATTTTTTGGCGATGCAGAACATTCACACGGACTGGCGAAAAATGTTGATATGTTCCGTGGCTTACATGCCAACCAGCATATTCCACAAATTATGGGTGCACTGGAAATTTATCGCGATTCGAAGGAGCCGGAATATTTCGATATTGCCGATAACTTCTGGAATAAAGCCACCGGAGATTATATGTATAGTATTGGTGGTGTTGCAGGAGCCCGTAATCCGGCCAATGCCGAATGTTTTACTGCTGAGCCGGCAACGCTTTACGAAAACGGTTTTTCGGTTGGCGGACAGAATGAAACCTGTGCAACATATAACATGCTAAAATTGAGTCGCAACCTTTTTCTGTATAATCAGCAAGCCAGATTGATGGATTATTACGAGCGGGGGCTTTATAACCATATTCTGGCATCGGTTGATGAGCATACTCCTGCAAATACCTACCACGTGCCTTTGCGTGCCGGATCGGTAAAACAATTTAGTAATGCACATATGGATGGGTTTACCTGTTGCAATGGAACGGCACTCGAGAGCAATACAAAATTGCAGAACTCAATCTATTTCCGCAGTGCAGATAACAAGGCTTTGTATGTAAACCTTTATGTGCCGTCAACATTAAACTGGACAAACAAGGATATTACGGTTACGCAAACAACAGCTTATCCAAAAGAAGACCATACAACATTAACCATTAGCGGTAGCGGCAAATTCGATCTGAATGTGCGTGTGCCGCATTGGGCTAGCAAAGGTTTTTTTGTAACTATAAATGACAATAAACAAGATGTAACAGTTGAGCCGGGAACTTACCTTACCATCAGCCGTAAATGGAAAGACGGCGATAAAGTGGAGTTACGTATGCCATTTCACTTTTATTTGGAGCCGGTAATGGATCAGCAAAACGTTGCCAGTTTATTCTACGGACCGGTTTTGCTGGCTGCCCAGGAAGACGGACCACGCAAGGAATGGCGTAAAGTAACCCTTAATGCAGAAGACATCAGCAAATCGATTTCAGGTGACCCGGAGAAGCTGGAGTTTGAAATTGACGGTGTTACCTACAAACCGTTTTACGAAACCTACGGTCGCCATTCGGTATATTTGGATGTGACTTTGAAATAGCCATATTCTGCGGATTGCAGACGCATTTTATTGGTAAAATCCGATTCGTATTTGTTTTATACGAATCGGATTTTTTCGTAATGGCATTCGCCATTAACATAGCCCTGCGGACTATGCTTGATGACCTTGCACCTTTGGCGCAAATGATATGTTTTAGCCCCGGGAAATTTATGGGTTATCAAGCTCCAAAGGAGCGCGGTCACATAGCCATGTCCTTTGGGCATGGCTAACGGTAAACGTATAAACAAGCGCCAAAGGTGCGAAGTGTTAGACACATTTTGTATTTTAGAAAGAAAATAAAATGTTATGCCACAATCATTAGTCAAAAACTATATCCATTTAACCTTTAGTACCAAAAACCGATATCCATTAATTACCGATTCAATAAAGACGGAATTATTCGATTATCTGGGAGGCGTTTGTAAAGAGTTGGAATCGCAGCCAATAATTGTTGGAGGGATAAACGATCATGTTCATTTGTTAATTAATCTATCGCGTAAAATGGCCCTTATGAGCCTCGTTGAGAGGTTGAAAACTCATTCTTCGAAATGGATAAAAGGAAAGGGAGCAGAGTTTGCCGATTTTTACTGGCAACATGGCTATGGTGCTTTTTCTGTTAATCCGAAACAGGTTGAAATTGTACGGGATTATATTCGGAACCAGGAAAGACATCATAAAACAAGAACATTCAAAGAGGAATTCCGACAATCTTTGAAAGAGTATGCGGTTGAGTATGATGAGCGATTTGTTTGGGACTGATTTATTTTTCTAGGACTTCGCACCTTTGGCGCTTTATGGCTATCGCCTATAATGCGCATAGCCCTGCGGACTATGCTTGATGACATTGCACCTTTGGCGCAAAGAAAGGCACAAAAAAAGCCGCTTCATACGAAGCGGCTTATTATATAGCTCGAATAATTTCTATTCTTCTCCTTCTTCAGGTTTTGAATAATCCATCGCTGCCATACGTACGTACGACTGGTAACGCCATTTTGCGTTAACTTCAGCAGCTGAGAACAATTCATCAGCTTCAGCAGGGAACGATTTCTTCAATGAAGTATAACGAACCTCGCCGTTCAGGAAGTCCTGGAATTTGTTCCATTCCGGTGTTTTCGAATCCAATTGGAATGGGTTTTTACCCTCGTCTTCCAATAGCGGATTGTAGCGGAACAAGTGCCAGTATCCTGACTCAACAGCTTTTTTCTCCTCTTCCTGGGTACGTCCCATGCTGGCGCGCAATCCGTGGTTGATACATGGAGAATAAGCGATAATGATAGAAGGACCTGGATAAGCTTCAGCTTCTTTCAGTGCTTTAAAGTACTGCGACTGGTTAGCTCCCATTGCTACCTGTGCAACGTATACGTAACCGTAGCTCATCATCATAGCGCCAAGGTCTTTTTTACGTACTTTTTTACCTGATGCAGCAAATTTAGCTACCGCTCCAACAGGTGTCGCTTTACTCGACTGACCACCGGTGTTAGAGTAAACCTCGGTATCCATTACCAATACGTTTACATCTTCGCCGCTTGCCATTACGTGATCTAAACCACCGTAACCAATGTCGTAAGCCCATCCGTCACCACCGAATACCCAAATCGATTTCTTAACCAGGTATTGTTTCAACGACAGGATGTCTTTTGCATATTGGCTGTCGCTGTCTTTTATAACATCAAGTACTTTATTTGTAGCAACAACTGAACCTTCGGCATTGTCTTTATTCTCCAGCCATTCGCCAAATACTTCTTTCTCAGCGTCAGAAGCACCATTTGAAAGGGCAGTAGTCATAATGTCGGCAATGCGGTTACGTTGTGCGTTAACACCTTCAGAAAAACCAAAACCGTATTCGGCGTTGTCTTCGAACAGTGAGTTAGCCCATGCAGGACCATGACCCGACTCTTTGTGTTTACAGTAAGGAGTTGACGGAGCAGAACCACCATAGATTGAAGAACAACCTGTAGCGTTGGCAACCATCATACGCTCGCCGTAAAGCTGAGTGATCAGTTTAATGTATGGAGTTTCACCACAACCTGCACAAGCTCCCGAGAACTCGAATAATGGCTGAGCGAACTGTGAATTTTTAACTGATTTTGTTTTGTCAACAACAGTTTCTTTAACAGTAACCTTTTTGTCCATAAAATCCCAACGACCAACTTCAGCCTGCTGAGTTGCAAGTGGCTTCATTACAAGCGACTTCACTTTCGATGGACAAACATCGGCACAGTTTCCACAACCTGTACAGTCGAGTGGCGATACCTGGATACGGAAATTCAATCCGCCAAATACTTTGGCAGGAGTTGCAGTTTTTGTTTCGGTTCCTGCAGGCGCTGCTTCAACCTCTTCTTCTGTCATCAGGAATGGGCGAATAGCTGCGTGAGGACAAACGTAAGCACACTGGTTACACTGAATACAGTTTTCCGACTGCCATTCAGGAACGTTTACTGCGATACCACGTTTTTCGTAAGCTGCTGTTCCAAGTGGGAACTGGCCATCTTCTGAACCTGCAAAAGTAGAAACAGGAAGATCATCACCTTTTTGTGCGTTGATTACGTCAACCACTTTAGTAATGTATTCCGGACGGTCAGCATCTGCAGCTGCTTCTTCAGCAACAACAATGGATGCCCATTCAGCAGGAACTTCAACTTTTACTACGTTTTTACCACCGGCGTCAACCGCTGCGTAGTTCATGTTTACAATGTGCTCACCTTTTTTACCATACGATTTTACAATGGCAGCTTTCATTTGCTCAACAGCCATTTCGTAAGGAATCACCTCTGTGATCTTAAAGAAAGCCGATTGCATGATGGTGTTGGTACGAGTTCCCAAACCAATCTCTTCACCTAGTTTTGTACCGTTGATGATGTAGAAATTGATTTCGTTCTCGGCCAGATATTTCTTCATTGCGTCAGGCAACTGTTTTTTGGTTTCTTCCGCATCGTTAATAGAGTTCAGCAAGAAAGAACCACCTTTTTTCAGGCCTTTAAGCACGTCGTACATATTTACATATGCCGGAACGTGACAAGCAACAAAGTCAGGAGTGGTAACAAGGTAAGTTGATCGGATTGGTTTATCCCCGAAACGTAAGTGTGAACAAGTGAAACCTCCCGACTTTTTCGAATCGTACTGGAAGTAACCCTGACAATATTTATCTGTTGCGTCACCAATAATTTTAATCGAGTTTTTGTTAGCACCAACAGTACCGTCAGAACCCAAACCGTAAAATTTAGCCTGGTAAGTTCCTTCCGGAGTCATGTTGATTTCTTCTTTCAATGGAAGTGATTTGAAAGTCACATCATCAACGATACCGATAGTGAAGTTGCCTTTTGGCTCATTCATTTCAAGGTTTTCGTATACTGAAAGAATTTGAGAAGGAGTAGTATCTTTTGATCCTAAACCGTAACGGCCACCAACAATAACAGGTGCATTTTCTTTTCCGTAGAATTGCGACTGAATATCAAGGAATAAAGGCTCTCCTGTTGCTCCCGGTTCAGCAGCACGGTCCAGAACAGCAATACGTTTTACTGAATCAGGTAATGCTTCAACAAAGTGTTTTGCCGAGAATGGACGGAACAAGTGTACCGACATTAAACCTACTTTTTTGCCTTGAGCTGCTAAGTAGTCGATAGTTTCTTTAATGGTTTCGGTAACCGAACCCATTGCAATAATGATGTTTTCAGCATCAGGTGCACCATAATAAGTAAAAGGACGGTATTTTCTACCTGTCAATTCGCTAATCTGGTCCATGTAATCAGCCACGATATCAGGAACTGCATCATAGAATTTGTTTGCTGATTCTTTTGCCTGGAAGAAAATATCAGGGTTTTGAGCTGTACCACGGGTTACAGGATTTTCAGGGTTTAACGCACGATTGCGGAATTCCTGAATAGCTTCCTGGTCAACCAGAGGTCTCATGTCTTCCATGTCGATTGCTTCAATTTTCTGAACTTCATGTGAAGTACGGAATCCGTCGAAGAAAGCCAGGAAAGGAACTCTTGATTTCAATGTTGCCAAATGTGCAACACCTGCAAGGTCCATTTCTTCCTGTACTGAACCTGAAGCCAACATTGCAAAACCTGTTTGACGGGCAGCGTAAACGTCGCTGTGATCGCCAAAAATTGACAATGCATGACCGGCTAAGGCACGGGCACTTACGTGAAATACTGTTGGTAATAACTCACCTGCAATTTTGTACATGTTAGGAATCATTAACAACAATCCCTGAGATGCAGTGTAAGTAGAAGTTAAGGCACCCGATTGCAGCGCTCCGTGAACAGCACCGGCAGCACCGGCTTCACTTTGCATTTCTGCCAAACGTACTGGGCGACCAAACATATTTTTCTTTCCAAAAGCAGCCCATTCATCAACGTACTCAGCCATGGTTGACGACGGAGTGATCGGATAAATACAGGCGACTTCGCTGAACATGTAACTCATATACGCTGCGGCGTAGTTTCCGTCACATGTTACCATCTTTTTTTGTTTTGCCATCTTTATTCGTCTTTAATTTATTTAGTTTAAAATTGATATTCTATTCTTGATCCTAGTAAAGGAATCCAAAGAGCCATAAAGGAATTTTGTTTCCCTGGCCAACCTCAATTACATCAGCGGCGGCATAAATTCCTTTTTCGGGTTTCAGTTTTCGTCCGCCAACATTGAACTTGTATTTTCCGTTGACGCAAAAATCAGCAACCGGCGATTTTGCCAGCTGACAGACATAACCTACCTGGTTATAAAAGAACGTTTGTCGAACCGTGGCTTTATCGTAATTATTCGGAGCAATAGCGTTTAGCAGGTTAGTATTATGCATGTACACTTTGTCCGGCTTTTTCATCTGGTCGTCATCACTTCCGCCGTTTTCATAAAGCAGGTTGATGAGTCGGGCATTTTTCAGATATTTCAGGTAATTCATAATTGTTGCACGCGACGTTTCAACCGAAGTAGCTAATTTACTAACATTTGGCGTAAAAGGCGTTTCAGAAGCGATGATGTGCAACAGTTTTCTGAGTTTTGGGAGGTATTTAAATTCAATCTGGTTGATGTACGGAACATCGATCTCCAATGCCAGGTTGATATTCTTTAACAACTTGTCGATATAAAAATTCGGATCGTGAATGTAGTAGGGGAAATAACCGTGTCGTAAATAATCGTCGAAATATGCCAGCGGTTTAATCTCGTCAACCACTTTCTGAGCAATCTCGATATGGTTTTTCAGTATTTCCTCTAAAGTGTATGTTTTAAAATTACTTCCTGTTTCATGATTCAGGTATTCGCGAAACGACAGTCCTTCGAGATGGTAAATGCTGGCTATTCCTTCCAAATCAGGATTATCTTCGGTAATACGCAACACCGGCGACGACGTGAAAATGATCTTCAGGTCAGGAATTTCATCCAGACATTTACGTAAATCGGCCGACCAATCAGGGTATTTTTGTATCTGATCGAGCAAAAGTAATTTTCCACCGCGTTTTGCAAATTCGTCGGCAAAAGAACTGATCTTACGTTTGGTGAAATAAAAATTATTCAGATTAAGATACAGTACTTCGTTGCTGTTGGGGTGATACTTTTTTATATAGTCGAGCAAAAATGTTGTTTTTCCAACACTCCTGAATCCTTTGATACAGATAAGCCTTTGGTTCCAATCGATATTGTTCATCAGCTCTCTCTGAATGGTATCTTTTGAACCCTGAAGTAATGACTTATGTACTTGTTGAAAAAATTCCAATGTTTACGATTTTAGATTAAATTGAGTTGTGTGGATTTTGCAATCCGTACATAGCAAATTTAATAAATTTGTGTAAGGTCTGCATGTTTATTTTGTCGCTATGACAAAAATCATGAATCATTAATGTTGTGTTAATCTTAAACTAACTTACACTAAACCAGAGAATCCCATAAACGCCATTGCAAGAATTCCTGCTGCGATTAACGCAATTGGAGTACCTTTTAAACCTTTTGGTACATTCTGCAGATCGAGGTGCTCGCGAATACCTGCAAAGATGATCAGTGCCAATCCAAAACCAATGGCATGCGAGGTTGAAAATATTACGCCTTCAAGCAGGTTGAACTCGTTTTGCACGGTAAGAATAGCAACACCCAAAATGGCACAGTTGGTTGTAATAAGCGGCAGGAAAATTCCCAATGCCTGGTAGAGTGGAGGACTTACTTTTTTCAGAATGATCTCCACCATTTGCACCAACGATGCGATGACTAAAATAAAGGCTATGGTTTGTAAAAATCCTAATCCGAATTTTTCCAACACATAGTTTTGTATCAGGTAAGTTACAATTGTTGCCAAAATCATTACAAAGGCAACGGCGCCGGTCATACCAATTCCGGTCGACACTTTTTTGGAAACACCCAAAAACGGGCAGATTCCCAAAAACTGCATTAAAACTATGTTGTTTACAAGTATGGCGCCTATTACAATTACTAAATAGTTCATTATCTATCCTCCTAATTCTTTTTCATTCGGTTGATTAATGCAATCAGGTATCCCAAAACAATAAATGCTCCGGGTGCCAGCACAAATACAAGGGTTACGTAGTTCTCGGGGTAAATGGTAATGTTGAATAATTTACCGCTTCCAAGAATTTCTCTGATACTTCCAAGTAAAACCAGGGCGAAAGTAAATCCTAAACCAATACCTATTCCGTCGATGGCTGAAGAGCCAACATTGTTTTTTGAGGCGAAAGCTTCGGCACGGCCTAATACAATACAGTTTACCACGATTAACGGAATAAACAGCCCGAGGCTTTTGTACAATGCAGGAACAAAAGCCTGCATCAACAATTGTACTACCGTAACAAATGCCGCAATAATTACAATAAAACTCGGAATTCTGACTTTCTCAGGAATGGCATTCTTTACCAACGAGATAACGATGTTCGACATCATTAAAACAAAGGTTGTGGCCAAACCCATACCAAGCCCGTTAATGGCCGATGATGTTACCCCAAGAGTAGGGCACATTCCGAGTACCAGAACAAATACCGGATTTTCCTTTATAAAACCTTTTGTAAAATTTTTCCACTGATTCATAACACGAAATTATTGTCCGGAATCTCCGGTGGTTTTATTGTTTTCGTAAGTACTGTATGCTCTTCTTAATGCATCAAGAAAAGCGCGTGAGCTAATTGTAGAGGCAGTAATCGCGTCAATGTCCCCACCATCTTTCGACACGGTAAAATTGGTCGTTTCAGGGTTTTTCCCGATTACATACTGATTGGGTTTTTCAGGGTTGTTAAACCACACCGACATTTTCGATCCCAATCCGGGAGTTTCGGCGTGTTCCAAAACGGAGTAACCCGAAAAGTTCCCGTCTTTATCAATACCGGCCATAATGGAAATGAATCCACTAAAACCGCTTTTTGTATAGGTTTTTATAGCTGTTCCTACCAGTTCTCCATTTTTATAGGCCGGAAAAAATTCCAGCGAGTCTTGTCCTTCACCAGGACTTAATACCATTGTTTCTCCCAACTCGTCAAATTCGGGCAATACTGTTTTAATTGCCTCGGTTTGTGCTTTTAATTTTGCTATCTCGATTGGGCCTTTTGTAAAATCGTATACAAAACCCAAAACTGCCGCAGCAATACCTGTTACCAGAACAAGTGTAAGCACCATATTTATAAAACTAGATTCTCGTTTTGCCATTTTACTGTCCTCCAAATCGTTTAGGTTTAATATACATGTTGATCAGTGGCACAAACGCATTCATAATCAGAATTGCGAACGAAATTCCTTCGGGATAAGCGCCAAACATACGAATGGAGATCGTGATCAACCCAATTCCAATACCGTAGATCAATTGTCCTTTTCCGGTCATTGGAGAAGTTACCATATCGGTTGCCATAAATATGGCTCCCAGCATTAAACCTCCTGTAAAAATGTGGTAAACCGGGTTGACATACATTTCCGGATTTACCATCCAAAAAATACCCGAAACCACCAAAACGGTAAGTATAATCGAAACCGGCGTTTGCCAGGTAATTACTTTCTTCCAAAGCATGTAAAGACCGCCTATGATCAGTAATATTGCTGATATTTCACCCATTGAACCGTGGTTGAAACCAATGGCCATATCGGATAAATTAGGTAGCCCCTGAAGTTGCGAAACCGGGATACCGTTTTTAATACCTTCTTTAATTACTGCCAGTGGTGTAGCTGCCGAAACAGCATCAACTTCCATCATTCGTGTTACCGGCCACGATGTCATTTGCACCGGGAACGAGATCAGCAGGAAAACCCTGCCTACCAGTGCCGGGTTAAACACGTTCGATCCTAAACCACCAAACGAAAGCTTGCCGACTCCCATGGCTGCAACCGCACCAATTATAATGATCCACCAGGGAAGACTTGCCGGAACGTTAAATGCCAAAAGTACACCGGTGATCAATGCCGATCCGTCGGTAATACTTGGTTTTGCCTTCATTATATATTTTTGAATGAGGAATTCGACGGCCAGACAGGACAGAACTGATAATAATCCAATCCGAACGGCATCGAGGCCAAACATATAAATACCCCAGATCATGGCCGGAATCATCGCATATACCACCCGAAGCATTATCTTCTGGGTTGATTCGCTCGAATGAACGTGCGGTGATGGTGAAACTGTTAATAATTTACTCATTACTCAGCTGTTTGTTTTTCTTTTCTTTTTGTCATTTCGACGACGAAGGAGGAGAAATCTCTACCAAAATTGAGACAGATTCCTCAGTCGTTCCTTCTTCGGAATGACAAATGGTTTGATTTTTATTTTTTACGTGAACGAATCATCGCTCCAACTTTTCCTTTTCCAAAACGGATGTAATCGAGCAGCGGACGGCTTGACGGACAGGTGTAACTGCATGAGCCACATTCAATACAATCCATTATGCGTTCGTTTTCTGCACGATCGAAAATTTGTTTTTCACCTAAAGTCATCAGCAGGTAAGGTTCCAGTCCCATCGGGCAAACCGACGTACAACGCGAGCAGCGAATACAGGCTTGTATTTCTTCGCGTTGACTTTCTTCTTCTTTCATCAAAAGAAGTCCTGAAGTACCTTTTGTTACCGGAACATCGAGCGATGCAATGGCGCGTCCCATCATCGGGCCACCACTAATAATTTTTCCTGTATTTTCAGGAAGACCGCCGGCAGCTTCAATTAATTCAGATGTAGCAGTTCCAACGCGCACCATAAAGTTCGATGGTTTTTCAACACCTTTTCCGGTTACGGTAACTACGCGTTCAAACAATGGTTTATTTTTCTGAATGGCTTCGTATACGGCAAAAGCAGTACCTACATTACTTACCACTGCACCAACTGCAATAGGCAGAGCTCCCGAAGGAACTTCTTTTCCCGTTACGGCATTGATGAGTTGTTTTTCACCTCCCTGAGGATATTGAACTTTAAGGGACTGAACGCTCACTCCGTTATAGGCCGAACATTTTTCATTCAGCAGTTTAATTGCATCGGGCTTGTTGTTTTCAATACCGATAACCGCTTTGTCAACGCCCATTGCTTTCATCAGCAACTGGATTCCTACCATAATTTCGTCGGCTTTCTCCAGCATCAAACGATGGTCAGATGTGAGGTAAGGTTCGCATTCCACACCGTTAATCAACAGCACTTCGGCTTTCATTCCTTTTGGCGGTACCAGTTTTACGTGGGTAGGGAAGGTTGCACCACCCAAACCTACGATTCCGGCTTCCTGAATCTTTTTCACGATTTCAGGTCCGTCAACGGTAATTTCTTTTACCAAATCTTCCGAGCGGTCAATACCTTCTACCCATTCATCACCTTCAACAGCGATAAAAATACCTTGTTTGGGATAACCCGAACTGTCGGCTGAGAAGTCAACCTTGGTAACTTTTCCTGATACCGATGAATGGATATTTGTAGAAACAAAACTGCTGCTTTGTGCAATTACCTGTCCTACTTTCACCTCGTCGCCTTTTTTTACTACCGGAGTAGCGGGCGCACCAATGTGCTGAGCTACCGGAATAAACACTGTTTTTGGAAGTGGCAGGACCTCAATCTTTTTATCTTTCGATAATTTATTTTCGGGAGGATGTACTCCGCCAATTTTGAACGTTTTTAACATCCTGATTTATTTTGCTGGTTCACACTCTTTTTTTTCTTCTGGCTTAACTTTCCGTGGAGGAAAGTTCTCTTCGATGATAGCACCTGTTGGGCAAACGGCCACACATTTGCGGCACAGTTTACACTTGTCGGAATCAATGTATGCCAGGTTGTTTTCCATGGTAATGGCGTCAAACGGACATTCTTTGAAACACTTGCTACAACCGATACACGCAACGCTACAAGCTTTACGTGCTACGCCACCTTTATCCTGGTTGCGGCACGATACCACCACCTTCCGGTTTTTCGGCATCTTTTTGCGCAACTCAATCAAGTCTTTCGGGCAAGCATCAACGCAGGCTCCGCAGGCCACACATTTATCGTCGATAATTTGTGGAATTCCGGTTTCGGGATGCATTACAATAGCATCAAAATCGCAGGCATCGTAACAGTCGCCATAACCCAGGCATCCAAACTGGCAATCGGATTCGCCACTGTAAACCGATGATGCAATGGCGCAGGTAGTTGCCCCATCGAAACTACTGGTCTTCGGACGATGATCGCAGGTGCCGTTACAACGAATGTAAGCCACACGCGGATCTTTTTTAACGGCTTCAAGCCCCAGGATAGAAGCCACATTGTTCATGGTTTCGTTTCCGCCAACCGGGCAGTTTAAATCGCCCAATGTACTCGCTTTTACACAGGCTTCGGCAAAAGCTCTACAGCCAGCATATCCACACCCTCCGCAGTTAGCTCCCGGCAATGCTTCATCAACATCGTCGATTCGCGGATCTTCAATTACTTTGAATTTCTGTGCCACAAAATATAGGATTACCGCTGCTGATGCGCCGATAACTCCTAGCGTGACAATTGTATATACAACCGTGATACTCATGTTTTAATTGGTTTCTTCGAGTTCGAATTTCAATACTTTTTTTAATAAATGCCTAAAAAAATATAATGTTATATAGTATGGTACAAGTACGAATAAGGAGAGAAGTCCCGATTTTAGCTCGTCGCCGGTAACTTCGAGAGCGATAATTAAGGTGCCCAATACAACAAAAAACGGAACTACATAACCCCAGATAAGTGCGGTAAAACCTTTTGATTGTTTAAAAAGAATGGTAACCTCGTCGCCAATTTTGTAGTTGCCTTTATATTCGGTAACCTCAATTTCCTTGTCCTGGAAATCGGAAACCGAACAGGCGCCCTGTGCGTGACAAGTTGAGCAGGCCGACTGGCTTACAATATTCACAGTAAGCGAAGTATCTTTTATTGCTTTAACAAATCCCTTATGTCGAATTGTAGATTCCGTAGCTGTAAATTTTGCTATTTGCAGATGGCAAAACTATATAATAAATTGAATCTCGATATGACAAAAAAACAATTTTTCTGAAAACGACACTATTTATAAGTAGTCTAATTTAGTTTGTTGAACGTTTCGATAATTAGTTCGAAAAAGGGAGGCAATAGGTTCTGAATTTAAGTTCAGATTTAAGTTGGGAAGTGGTCTTAAATGGCGGGTTTATGTTATTAAAGTGCCGTTTGTCAATCGACTGGTAATCTTGTTTTGTCCATAATAAATGGAAGCTCAACTACTTTTCCTTTTTCGCTTCATCTTTTAGCGAATCCACATCCCAGGCGCAGTCGGAGTCATGGATGGAATAGTTCTTTTCGGCCTGCAGGGTTTCTTTTACCTGTTCCTCAAAACGACGGGTTTCCTGAATAAATTTGCTTTGGTCTTCGAGCCAGTGTTGGTAAAGTTCTTCGGTTACCTGGTGTTCGTGGTGTTTAAAAGTACGTGTGGCACGGTAGGCTTCATATTTCGAGAATCCCAGTTCAACCAGTGCATTGTTTCCCAGTTCGGTAGCCGAATGAAAGTTTTCGCGTTGTACTTTATTGATGTTTAAATTCAGGTATTCAAATACATGGAAAATGTCTTTTGCACGCGCCAGCACTTTTACATGCGGATATTTTTCACGTACAATTTTGGCCACTTTCAGCGCATTTTCATGTTCGGCCATACTTAATATAAGTAGGCGGGCTTTTTCAATTCCGGCTTTTTCGAGCATGGTAGGGCGGGTAATATCACCAAAATACAGTTTAAAGCCATATTTACGCAGTGTTTCCACATTCGATGGGTTGTTATCAAGAATGGTAACCTTAAATCCATTGGCCAGCAAGATTCTGCCCACCGTTAATCCAAAACGTCCAAACCCGGCAAGGATTACGGGAGTTTCTTCATCTTCAATCTCGTCATATTCCAGTTTATTTTGCCAGCGTGCCAAAATCGGGCTCACAGCTTTGTCGTTAAAAATAAGCAGCAGTGGCGAAATGGCCATCGATAAGGTAACTACCAGCAACAACATGCCCGAAGTTTGCTCGTCGAACAGTTTGTTTTGTTTCGAGAAGGAGATGAGAACAAAAGCAAATTCGCTGGCTTGGGCGAGTAAAAAGGCAAAAAGAAACTCGAACCCTTTTTTTAGTCTGAATATTCTTCCTAAAATTAAGAGTACTACAAATTTTATAAATATTAAAAGCAACACAAAGCCAATAATCAACCAGGGATTTTCAATCAATAGATTAAAATTTATACCGGCACCAACCGAAATAAAGAAGAGTCCGAGCAGTAATCCTTTAAACGGATCGATGGTTGTTTCCAACTCGTGGCGGTATTCGCTGTCGGCTAAAACCACACCGGCAATAAAGGTTCCCAGTGCCGGAGACAGCCCAATGGCATCCATACCCAGCGCAATGCCAATAACCATAAGCAGTGCCAAGGCAACAAAAACCTCATGTAAACCTGTTTCGGCAACCAAACGGAAAATATGACGAGCTGCAAAACGACCGATAATTACCATAACTGTAATGGCTCCGATGATTATTAATAGTTGCAGCCAGCCGGCTAGCTGGGCTACCTGCCCGATGCTTTCTATCGATGTGTCAGAAAGATCGGCCGGTGTTCCCAGGGTGGCTATAATTGGAAGTAAAGCAAGTATTGGAATCACCGCCATATCCTGAAACAGCAAGACCGAAAAAGCTGACCGCCCTGCAATATTGCGCATTAAACCTTTTTCGCTTAAAGTTTGTAATACAATTGCTGTTGACGAAAGCGCAAGAATAAGCCCAATGGCAACAGCACGGTTTAGCTGAAATTTGAGCAAAAGAGCTACTCCCGTAATTAATCCGGCAGTAATAAGCACTTGTAATCCCCCGAGTCCAAAAATTGATCGCCGCATTTTCCATAATAGTTTTGGCTCCAGTTCAAGGCCAATAATAAAGAGCATAAGCACAACCCCAAACTCGGCAAAATGCATTACTTCTCCGGCTTCGTTTCCCACCAGTCTTAAAACAAATGGTCCGATAATAATTCCGGCAAGCAGGTAGCCCAGCACCGAACCAAGACCCAGTTTTTTGGCGATTGGAACAGAAACAACAGCTGCTCCAAGGTAAATCAAAGCGTTTAAAAAGAATTCCTGATTATGCATCGTGCTCAATTATTTCGTTCATGTATTCCATTGTATTCAGTCGTTCCGAATCGATCTTATTGTCGCGAAGCAACTTTATCACCGATCTGTAATCATCTGCAAATTTTTTAATCTGATTGATGTTAAGTGTGTGCGAACCGTGCACTACAAATGGCGGCAGGTTTTTCATTCGGCAAAGGCTGGCCGACTGTATAAAAGGAGCTAAAAACTGGTTTATAGTGTAACGGTTTTTCCCCTCGGCACTGTATACTTCTTTTCTTCCACCGGTTGAAATGCACGACATGGCCCATTTCCCTTCCAGTGCCCGCCCGTGTGTGCCATAAGCAAAACCATGTTGCAGCACCAAATCCATCCACTCTTTAATTATAGCCGGGGCACTGTACCAGTAAAAGGGATGGTGCCAGATAATGATATCGTGCTTCATCAATAGTTTTTGCTCAACAGGCACATCAATAAAAAAATCGGGATACTTTTCATACAAATTATTAACGGTAACGCCCTCCAAATCTTTAATCGCTTCCATTAGCGTTTTATTGATGAGCGACTTTTGAAAAGCCGGATGTGCAAAAAGTATTAATATTTTTTTCATCTGCTCGAACTGTTTTGCTCCCAATTTAATGAATAAAATTATGAAACGAACATGAATTATTACATTCTGAAATTCACAAAAAAGAATGATTAAAATTCATGAAGAGTTACATCTGTTACGAAAATAAATAAACACGATCAAACAGATGAAACATAAATAACCAAAAGTTTAGAAGTGGTTACAAATTTCTTATTTTTATCATCTTAATATGAAATCATAAAACCCAAAAAGTGAAAAAGTTTATTGTCCCCTTGTTTTTTCTGCTTCTCATTGCTGTGTCATGCAAAAAGAATAACAAAACAAACGTTGATCCCGGAGCCGAGTTTGCTCATTACGTACAGGCCTACACCAGTGGAGTAATTTCCAGTAGAACAACAATTGCAGTTTACCTGGCCAAGCCTGTGGAGTTGGACGGCCCGGCAGGAGAACTTTTCAAATTTAAACCGGAGATAAAAGGAGAAACCGTGAAGGTTGGCGATCGTATTTTTGAGTTTCGTACTTCGGAGCCGTTAAAACAGGGTACTGAGTACGAAGCCAGTTTTTTCCTGGGCAAAGTATTGAATGTTAAAAACGATTTGCAGGAAATGCCATTCCGGTTTTCAACGGTACCCCAATCGTTTACAGTTACGGTTGAAGGGTTAAAGAACTACGAAGACATTGGGGCTACTCAGATGCAGTTAAACGGTTATATATTAACAGCCGATGTTGCCGAAGCACTGGCTGTTGAAAACATGCTGACAACCCGATTGGATGGCGAAGAGTTGCCCGTAACCTGGAACCATGAAACTGGCGGACGCAAACACTTTTTTACCGTAGATAGTATTTCCCGTTTGCAGGATGATGCCGGAAAACTTGAGGTTAAATGGGATGGTAGTTCGCTCGATTTAGATGATACCGGTATAAAAGAACTTGAAGTTCCTGCATTAAGCGATTTTAAAGTGCTTGAGGCAAATGTGGTTCAGCAACCGGAACAATGTGTTAATATACGGTTTTCAGATGCATTGCTAAAAACACAGGACCTTACAGGATTAATAGAACTGGGAAATAATAAAAATCTGAGGTTTGAACTGGATGGCAACCTGGTTAAAGTTTGGATTGATAAAAGAATTACCGGTGAAGTAAACTTAACCGTTCACGAAGGAATTAAAAGTAGCAATTACGCACGCCTGAAATCGGGAGAGAACTTTTTGTTACAATTTACCAATGCCGAACCAAAGGTGAGGTTATTGGGTAAAGGAGTAATTGTTCCACAAAGCGAATCGATGATTTTTCCTTTTGAAGCCATAAGTTTAAATGCCGTCGATGTTCGGATTATTCAGATTTTTAAAGATAATGTTGCTCAGTTTTTTCAGGAGAATAGTATTGACGGAGACGAAAACTTAAAACAAGTTGGGCGTTTAGTGTACGAAAAAAAGGTTGATCTCTATTCTGATGAACCAATTAATTACAACAACTGGAATACCTTTAAAATTGATCTGGCCAAAATGATCGATATCGAGCAGGGAGCCATCTACAGAGTGGAGCTGCGTTTTCGTAAAGAATATTCGTTGTACAATTGCCCCGATAACGAAACGGAAGAAAGCCTGCAGGAAACAGATTTAAGCCGGGATGAAGAATATAAAACCAGTTGGGATACGCCCGGTTGGTATAGCGATTACTATTATCCTGACGGTTACAACTGGCGCGAACGCGATAATCCTTGTCACGTTTCATATTACAATTACGACCGGTTTGTGAGCAAAAATATTATGGCTTCGCAATTGGGAATTGTTGCCAAAGAAGGAAAAGACCACCGGATGTTTTTTGCTGTTTCGAATTTGTTAAACACAGCTCCGGAAAGCGATGTTGATTTGAAGCTATATAATTTCCAACATCAGCTAATAGAAAGTGTAAAAACTGATTCGCGAGGATTGGCAGAAGTTGACTTAAAGAAAAAACCATTTTTGCTGATTGCTCAAAAAGGAAATCAATTTGGCTATTTACGTTTGGATGACGGAACTTCGCTATCGGTAAGCAATTTTAATGTTTCGGGACAGGAAATAACCGATGGAATGAAAGGATTTATTTATGGCGAACGCGATGTTTGGCGTCCCGGCGATACGCTGTTTCTCAATTTCATCCTGGAAACAACTGCGGCCCGTCCCGAAAATCATCCGGTAATTTTTAGCCTGTTTAACCCAAAAGATCAACAGGTAGAACGACGTGTGGTAACCAACAACGAAAATGGTTTTTACCAATTAACAACAACTACCGAAAAAGATGCGCCAACCGGCAACTGGCGTGCAGAAGTTCAGGTTGGTAACAGCCGGTTTTCAAAACGGGTAAAAATTGAGACCATAAAACCCAACCGCTTAAAAATTGACCTCGACCTGCCCGGAGACAAAGTGCTTGATGAAAGTAACGATGTAGTGCCGATTACAGCAAGTTGGTTACACGGTAGCCCCGCAAAATCGCTAAAAGCAAAAGTTGAGGTAATGCTGGCCAAAACCAATACAACATTTGAAGATTATCCAGACTATTCGTTTACCGATCCGGCAACAAGTTATGCACAAAAAGAGCAAACTGTTTTTGATGGGAAATTGGACGAAGCCGGAAAAGCAAAAGTTCCTTTCGTACTGGAAGGACTGGATAATGCACCGGGAATGCTGAATGTTTGGTTTACATCGCGGGTGTTCGAAAGTGGAGGAGATTTTAGTACGTCGATAAGCAATGCGAAATATTCGCCTTTCGAATCGTATGTTGGTGTGCGTATGCCCGAGTCGGACGATAATTGGTATACCACCGATACCGATTATTTGCCGGAGATTGTTACGGTAGATAAAAACGGCAAACTAGTTTCCGGAGACGATCTGGAAGTTCGGCTTTATAAAATCAACTGGCGCTGGTGGTGGGAGTCGGGTTCTGAAAACCTGGCACATTACGTTTCGGGCCGATATTATCAGCCGGTAAGTAACTGGACTATTCCGGATGCACAACATAAATCAAAAATTAAACTCAATGTAAAATACCACAACTGGCAGGATAACGGCCGATACTTTTTGTGGGTGAAAGACAACAGCTCGGGGCATGCAACCGGAACAACTTTTTACATGTCGAAATGGGGAAGCTGGCGCTCGGATGGAATGGAGCAGGGGGCAACTATGCTTAGCGTGCGTACCGACAAAGAGAAGTACAATGTTGGCGACGATATTGAAGTAATTATTCCATCGTCGAAAGCCGGAAAGGCACTGGTAAGTCTTGAGAACGGAACAGAAGTCCTGGACATGTTTTGGGTAGAAACGACCGATAAAGAAACGCGTTTTACGCTAAAAGCCAATAAAAAAATGGCTCCCAATTTTTATGTGAATGTAAGTTTGATTCAGGCTTACGAAAGCACCGAAAATGATGCTCCATTGCGGCTTTATGGTATAATTCCGGTAAAAGTTGAAGACCCGGAAACCATACTTCAGCCACAGATTAAAGCCAGTAACGAAATTGAACCCGAAACGAATTATACGGTGGAAGTGTCGGAAAAAACCGGTAAAAAAATGACTTACACGCTTGCCATTGTTGATGAAGGTTTGTTGGGCTTAACCAATTACAAAACTCCCAATCCACACTACTCGTTTTATCAGCGCGAAGCATTGGGCGTTAAAACCTGGGATATGTACGATTATGTGGTTGGAGCTTATGGAGCCCGCCTTGAAAAAGCCTTTGCTGTTGGTGGTGACGGGAGTTTGGTAGAAACGGATAAAAAAGAGGCCAACCGTTTTAAACCGGTGGTGCAGTTTGCCGGGCCTTTTACGCTGGAAGCCGGGAAAACTCAAAAACACGAATTTAAAATGCCAAATTATATTGGTGCGGTTCGTATGATGGTGGTGGCCGGAAACCAGGGCGCATATGGTGCCGAAGAAATTTCGGTGCCGGTGCGTAAAGGATTGATGTTGTTGGCAACGGTTCCACGTAAGTTGGCGCCATTGGAAACATTTGATCTTCCGGTTGATGTGTTTGCCATGAAAGATAATGTGAAAAATGTTTCAGTTTCGGTAAAAACAAATGAGTTGTTTGAGCTTGTAGGCGACAAAGAGAAATCCATTCAGTTTACTGAAACTGGCGAAAAAATGACCTTCTTTAAATTGAAGGTAAAGGACGATATTGGTGTTGGAAAAATTGTTGTTGAAGCAAAATCCGGCAACGAACGCGCCACTTATGAAGTTGAGGTTGATGTGCGGAATCCGAATTTGCAGCTTGTTAAACAAGATGCAAAACTGGTTCCTGGCAACGAAAGCTGGACTTGTAATTTGCAGTCGCCGGGTACGCCGGGCACAAATGAAGCCTGGATTGAAATTTCAGGATTTCCTCCATTAAATCTCGCAAAACATCTGGATTACCTGATACAATACCCACACGGTTGTGTCGAGCAGGTTACTTCATCGGTTTTCCCGCAATTGTTCCTGGGACAGTTAACCGATTTAACCGCCGACCAGAAATTGGAAATAGAGGATAATGTGCGTAAGGCGCTGGTAAAATTGCAGTCGTACCAATTGGGAAGTGGCGGATTTAGTTACTGGCCCGGATCGGCATACGTAAACAACTGGGCAACAAATTATGTCGGGCACTTTATTCTGATGGCAGAAAAGGCCGGTTATTCACTTCCATTTGGCTTAAAGGATAAATGGCTGCGCTATCAGCAATCGGAGGCCAGAAACTGGAAAGGAAATCAATATTTCGCGCATTATTCGCAACTGCGAAACTACGATTTAACACAAGCCTATCGCCTGTATACCCTGGCTTTGGCCGGAAGTCCTGACATGGGAGCTATGAATCGCTTGCGCGAAAAAGGCAGTAAAGCTTCAGATGTTAGCTGGCGTTTGGCATCGGCCTATATTCTTGCCGGTAAAAAGGATGCCGCTGGGCAACTGGTTGCTAATTTAACAACCGAAGTAACAGATTATACCGAGTTTGGGGGAACTTTCGGCTCATCGTTACGCGATAAAGCCATGTTGCTTGATGCATTAACCTTGCTTAAGGATCAGGAAAATGCTTTTGAAATGCTGAAGTCGATATCGGATGAGTTGAACAGCCGCGACTGGCTGAGTACGCAAACGGCTGCTTGGTGTTTGTATGCCGCTGCGCGCTTCTCGGAAGAATTTTATTCCGATGGTAACGAAACAGCATTCGAACTTACATTAAATGGAAAGAAGCAACAATTACGCACAAAAATCCCGGTAGTTAAAATTCCGGTAGAGAACGGTACGGCAGATAAGGTTAAGGTTGAATTTGAAAACAAAGGAAATAATGCAACTTATGTAAGAGTTGTCGCAAAAGGAGTTCCATCGGGTATCGATTCCGTTTCTTCTTCAGCTAATCTGGTAATGAATGTAAAATACATGGATAGTGCAAACAAGGAGATTAATCCCGAAAGCATTGAGCAGGGTACCGACTTCAGAATGGAAGTGACGGTAAAACATCCGGGTAAACGTGTTGAATATGAAGAAATGGTTTTGTCAGCACTAATTCCTTCGGGGTGGGAAATTCTGAATAAACGCATTGGTGATGTTCCGGGAGAGGAATCGAATTTTGAGTACCAGGATATTCGCGATGACCGGATTTACACCTATTTCGATTTGGAAATGAATGAGCAGAAATCTTTTGTATTCTATCTAAATGCGGCCTACAAAGGTCGGTTTTATCAACCACCGGTAAGTTGCGAGGCGATGTATGATAATTCTGTAAACGCGAGAAAAGCCGGTAGAATGGTTGTTGTGAAATAATATTTCTGTGCTTTGGTAAAGATTCTGAAAAACAGACGATTTTGGAAATGGGGAAGTATTGGAATTTTATCCATACTTGTCCTTTTCTTGCTTGGTGGTCTCTTTATACCACGTCCGTTGTTTACAACTTCTTATTCAACAGTTGTTGAAAGCAGTAATGGCGATTTATTGGGGGCACGAATTTCTGATGATGAACAATGGCGTTTCCCGGCAGTCGACAGTATTCCGCAAAAATACGAGCAGTGCGTATTGCAGTTTGAGGACAAGCATTTTTATCATCACCCCGGTGTAAATCTCGCCTCGATAGTACGTGCGATGGTACAAAATATAAAAGCCCGTGAAGTGGTAAGCGGGGGTAGTACAATTACCATGCAGGTAAGCAGGCTGGCACGTGGAAACAGAAAACGAAGCCTGAAGAATAAGTTGATTGAAGTTTTCTGGGCTTTACACATCGAACTACGTTATTCAAAAGCTGAAGTTCTGAAACTCTATGCATCGCATGCACCTTTTGGCGGAAACGTTGTAGGTATTGATGCGGCTTCATGGCGCTATTTTGCCCGCGATAGTGAACAGTTGTCCTGGGCCGAATCGGCCACTTTAGCAGTGCTTCCCAATGCTCCGTCGCTAATTTATCCCGGCCGGCTTGATGATAAACTGAAGCAGAAACGCGATCGTCTTTTACATAAATTACTGGAGGCCGGAAAAATCGACAGTATGACCTTTGAACTGGCAATTTCTGAAACTTTGCCGGAAAAGGTAAATGCTTTGCCAAACGCGGCTTATCATTTTACTGAAATGATGAATGAAGAAAGGAAGGGACAGCGAACCCGTTCAACCATTAATAGCGTAATTCAAAACCGGGCGAACCAGGTTGTGCGAAAACACCAACGGCGTTTAAAAGCAAACTACATTAATAACATGGCTGTTTTGGTGGCCGAAATTCCCTCGAAAAAAGTACTGGCTTATGTAGGGAATACACTTTCTATTGATAGTTTGGATCACGGGAATTTTGTGGATGTTATACAAGCCCCCAGAAGTACAGGTAGTATTCTGAAACCCTTTTTGTATTGTAAAATGATGGATGAGGGAATGCTTTTACCAAGTATGTTGGTACCTGATATCCCGATACGTTTTGGAGGTTTTACCCCGATGAATTTCGACCGGCAATATAATGGCGCAGTGCCAGCGGAAGAAGCTTTGGCACAGTCGTTAAATATTCCTGCAGTGCATTTACTACGCGAATTTGGCGTAGCACCTTTTTATTCCTTTCTGAAACAAACCGGAATGACAACTTTGTATCAGGCACCCGATTATTATGGACTATCATTGATTTTGGGTGGTGCTGAAGTAAAACTTTGGGACCTTGCCGGAATGTATGCCTCTCTGGCAACAATTCTGGATACTTACAATAACCAGGACGGCTTATATCTTTCAAAGCCTTTCACCCCTTTAATTTGGGATGAAAATGAAAAGGCAGAGCAAGGATCAGAACTAAAACAACCGGTTGTTCGGGCAGCATCAATATATTCAACGTTTAAGGCTCTTTTGGAAGTAACGCGACCAAACACCGAAAGTGGCTGGGAACGATTTGCTCATTCGAAAAAAATTGCATGGAAAACGGGTACCAGTTTTGGATTTCGTGATGCCTGGGCAGTTGGTATAACACCCAAATATGTGGTTGCTGTGTGGTGCGGAAATGCCGATGGAGAAGGGCGTGCCGGATTAACAGGCGTGTCGGCTGCCGCTCCGGTAATGTTTGATGTGTTTTCAACTTTGCCCGATGCCAGCTGGTTTGAGACTCCTGTTGACGAAATGGACAGCATTGAAGTTTGTAGCGAAAGTGGTTTCTTACCCGGCGAAAATTGCGATGAAAGAAAGACTATACTTGTTCCACAGGGATATAAAATTGGTGTTTGCCGGTGGCATCAGCGTATTCATTTAAATGCAGAACAAACACACCGGGTTAACGCCAATTGCTATCCGGTATCAAAAATGGTGCACAAAAACTGGTTTGTTCTTCCGCCTTCAATGGAATATTATTACAAGCGGGAAAATGTACTTTATGCAACTTTACCCCCGCTGATGCCCGGTTGTACAGAAAATCAACAGCAACTTGATTTTATATACCCCAGAGAATGGAACCGGATTTTTATTCCGGTAGAACTGGATGGAACAAAAGGTAAGTTAATCGTAGAGCTGGCACATCGTTTAAATAATGTTGATGTGTTCTGGTACCTTGACGATGATTTTCTGGGTGTCACTAAAAATATGCATCAGTTTGAGCTTCGTCCCGAGCCCGGATGGCACACCATTACTGTAAGTGATAATTTGGGAAATCTGCTTACAAAACGATTCTTGGTAGTTAATCGATAGTGTTGTTAATGTTATTTCATATAAATGATATCAAAAAGTCATGAAACTGTTTCAGAAAACTTTGTAATTTTGCGCCTGATTTAAAGGACAGATATGACAGATATAAAGCTTAACACAATTCCTGAAGCCATTGCTGCTATACAAAAAGGTGAAATGGTGATTGTTGTTGATGATGAAGATAGAGAGAATGAAGGTGATTTAATTATTGCCTCAGAATTGATCACCACTGAAATAGTAAATTTTATGGCTTCGCAGGCGAGGGGCCTTATTTGCGTAGCATTAACAGAGCAACGTTGCAAGGAATTGGAACTGGAATTAATGGTGGGTAAAAACACATCGTCCAATGAAACGGCTTTTACCGTTTCGGTTGATGCGATTCATCCTGAAGTAACAACAGGTATTTCTGCTGCCGACCGCGCCATTACCATTAAAATGCTGGTTGACAAAAAAACCCGTCCGGAACAATTGGGCCGTCCGGGGCATATTTTTCCTTTAAAAGCAATGGAACGAGGGGTGTTGCGTCGTACCGGACACACCGAGGCTGCCGTTGACCTGGCTCGTTTAGCCGGTTTAAAACCTTCGGGTGTGCTGGTTGAGATTATGAACGACGACGGAACAATGGCCCGTTTGCCACAATTGTATGAGTTCGCACAAAAGCATAATTTGAAGCTGGTTACCATTAAAGATTTAATTTCTTACCTGTTTCAGAGCGAAAGCCTGATCGATAGAGGGGAAGAAGTTGCTTTGCCAACCGATTACGGCGATTTTAGGATTGTTCCTTTCCGTCAGAAATCGAATGGTGCCGAACATGTTGCTTTGATAAAAGGTGAGTGGGAGCCAAATGAACCAATTATGGTTCGCGTACACTCGTCGTGTATGACCGGTGATATTTTTGGATCGATGCGTTGCGAATGTGGCGACCAGCTGCATAGCTCGATGGAGATGATTGAAAAAGCCGGCAAAGGTGTTATTGTTTACATGATGCAGGAAGGACGTGGTATTGGGCTGGTGAATAAAATTGCAGCCTACAAACTTCAGGACCAGGGAATGGATACCGTTGAAGCCAATCTTCATCTTGGATTTAAGGCCGATGAACGCGATTATGGTGTGGGCGCTCAGATTTTATGTAATCTTGGTGTTACAAAAATGCGTTTATTAACCAATAACCCGGTTAAACGTGTTGGTTTGGAAGGTTATGGATTGGAAGTTACCGAGATTGTTCCGATTGAGATTGCTCCAAACGAGCACAATCAACGTTACATGAAAACCAAACGCGACCGGATGGGGCATCACCTCAGAAGATTTAACTACGATAAATAAAACAAGACTTTGTAAAATATTTATAAAGTTATCGTGATAGATGAAATTTCATGATTAGATTTGTAGTATAAATCTAATCTATGAAACATCTGTTATTACTTGTCTTTTTATTTTTCACTGTGGCACTCAATGCCGCAGAAAAAGGAACACAGCCAAATATTATTTTTATTATCACCGATCAGCAACGTGCCGATGCACTGGGCTGTATGGGCAATGCTGCGGTAATATCGCCTAATATCGATAAACTTGCTGAGGCAGGTGCTACCTTTGTAAATGCCTATTCGTCGGTACCAAGTTGTACGCCGGCACGGGCGGGTTTGCTTACGGGCTTGTCGCCCTGGCATCACGGAATGTTAGGCTACGGCCGTGTGGCTCGTAAATATAAATACGAAATGCCACGCATGTTGAGCGAAGCCGGTTATTATACTTTTGGCATTGGTAAAATGCACTGGTTTCCACAGAAAGCTTTGCACGGATTTCACGGAACTTTAGTAGATGAAAGCGGCCGTGTTGAGCAGGATGGATTTGTTAGTGATTACCGCGACTGGTTTAAATTGTTGGCCCCAGGTGAAGATCCGGATAAAACCGGGATTGGCTGGAACGAACACAGTTCGGGCGTTTATCAGCTCAACGAAAAATTGCATCCTACTTACTGGACCGGTCAAACTGCTGTTGAGATCATCGAAAATTACAATCAGGATAAACCTCTATTTCTAAAAATATCATTTGCGCGGCCGCACAGTCCTTACGATCCGCCACAACGTTTTCTCGATCTATACAAAGAAGTTCAGATTCCTGCGCCGTATATAGGTGAATGGGACGAACAATACGAAGGTTTGGAAGGTGGTAAAGAAGCAGCTTTTGGCGATTTTGGAGTAGAACATGCCATTGAAAGCCGGCGACATTATTATGCCAGTATTACCTTTATTGACGAGATGGTTGGAAAGATCATTCAAACGCTAAAAGACAAAGGGATGTATGAAAATACGCTTATTTGTTTTACATCCGACCACGGCGATATGTTGGGCGACCATTATCACTGGCGGAAAACCTATGCTTACGAAGGTTCATCAAATATCCCTATTATTGTGAAATGGCCTGAATCGTTGGAAGGTAAAGTAGCTCCCGGTTCCAGATTAGAACAAGTTACCGAACTGCGCGATTTTCTGCCAACATTTTTAGATGCTGCCGGTGAGGAAATTCCTGACGATATGGATGGTCTTTCCGTTCTCGATTTGATAAAAGATCCGCAAACTGCATGGAGAGATTACATCGACCTGGAACATGCAACAACCTATAGCGAGGATAATTACTGGTGTGCTTTAACAGATGGTACCTGGAAATATATCTGGTTTTACAGAACAGGTAAAGAACAGCTTTTTAACCTGAAAACTGATCCGGGAGAACAAAAAGATCTGTCTTTCATAAATTTGGAAGTAACAGAAACCTGGCGCCAAAAGATGGTTGATCATCTTGGCGAAAGGGGAGACGGATTTGTAAAAGGCGGGAAGTTGGTTCAGCGATCAGAGACTTTATTGTATAGTCCGAATTTTCCAAAGGACGACCGTACACCAAATGAACTGATTCAGGATTGGAGAAAAGAGTATAAAGGTGTAATCGAAAACTAATAAGCAGGGAAATGAAAAAGCTAAAGTATCTGATTATAATTCTCGTATTCTTCTCGGCTTGCAAAGCAGAGAAAACGAAAGAGGAGCAACGCCCCAATATTTTATTTATTTTGAGTGACGACCACACCTCGCAGGCCTGGGGAATTTACGGTGGAATTTTAAAAGATGTAGTTTATGCTCCAAACATCAGTCGTTTGGCTGACGAAGGTGTTGTCCTCGACAATTGTTTTTGCACCAATTCCATTTGTACACCAAGTCGCGCCACCATTTTAACGGGACGTTATAGTCAGCACAACGGTGTTTATACGCTGGCTGATGCCTTGTCGCCCGATAGTATGAACATTGCCAAAGTATTGCAGAAGAACGGATATCAAACCGCAATAATCGGGAAGTGGCATTTGAAAACACAACCGACCGGTTTTGATTATTTTAATGTACTACCGGGGCAGGGACGCTACTGGGACCCTATTCTGAAAACAAAAGAGAACTGGGAAGATGGTTACGGCGGCGGAAAAGAATACAAAGGGTTTTCAAGCGATGTAATTTCGGCACTGGGAATCGATTGGATGAAAAACAGCGATAAGACAAAGCCCTTTATGCTGATGTGTAACTTTAAGGCTACCCACGAGCCTTTCGATTTTCCTGATCGGTTTAAGCATTTACTGGATAGTGTGGAAATACCGGAGCCGGAATCGTTGTACGATGCCGGACCGCAAACTACAGGGCGTACTTTCCCAGGGCAGACACTTGAATCGTTACGTGACCGTTACCTGGAGAATACGCGTAATTCGGATTATTGGGCGCAATATCCCGAACTTCCATTTTCGGTTGATGGCTTAAATGACAAAGAGCAGCGACGGAAAACCTACCAAAAGCTGATAAAAGATTTTATCCGTAGTGGTGCTGCACTCGACGATAATATTGGAAAACTGCTCGACTATTTGGATGAAGCGGGACTGGCCGATAATACAGTGGTTATTTATACTGCCGATCAGGGATATTTCCTGGGAGAACACGGTTTTTTTGATAAACGGCTTATTTACGAAGAGTCGCTTCGCATGCCTTTTGTAATTCGTTATCCCAAAGAGTTGAACGGTGGAAACCGGATTGACGATATAATTTTGAATATTGACTTTGCTGCATTACTAGCCGATTATGCAGGTGTTGAAACTCCTGAATTTGTGGAAGGAGAAAGTTTCCGCAAAAACCTGAAAGGCAACACGCCTGAAAACTGGAGAACATCGATGTATTACCGCTATTGGTTGCATTTGGTAAAACGGCCTGGACATTTTGGTATCCGAAACGAAAGTTACAAACTGGCATTCTTTTATGGCCAGGGGTTAGGCATGAAAGGAGCAGAAGAAAAAGCTACAGAACCGGCCTGGGAATTTTACGATTTGCAGAAAGATCCGAAAGAACTGCATAATGTTTACACTGATCCGGAATATGCAGGCATCATAAAACAAATGAAAGAGGATTTACTTGAATTGCGTAAACAGTACGACGATACCGATGAGCAGTACCCGGTAATGAAAAATATTCTGGATAAATATTGGTTGCAATAGTGTCATTAGCAAGACAAAAGGCCTGTTGTTTTAACGTGTTTTTATTTACCTGGAAAACTTCATTCGTCTATTTAGTTTATGGACTAAAAGAAATTATTACATTTAGTTACATTTTTAAAACTCAAATTATATGGATGGAAAAACAAAAGCAATTGTAGCCCACATTTTCTGGGTAGGGTGGATTATTGCATTAATTGTAAATTCGAATGACAGAGATGAACTGGCAAGTTTTTATATCAGGCAAATGTTAGGGATTTGGCTGTTTTCGGTTGTTATATCTTTAATTCCACCTTTTATTGCCATCGGATGGATTATTACACTGGTTTTCTGGATTATTAGTTTGATTGGAGCTATAAATGGGGAAATGAAAGAAATTCCCTGGATTGGAAAATATTTTCAGGATTGGTTTAGGGCATTGTAATCAAAAAAATAGCTATAAAGAAAAAGACAGGTTTTTGGCCTGTCTTTTTTATGCTTAATTATCGTCGTTATTTCCCCGGTTTCTATCGCGGTATTTGCGGAACATATACATACGGAAGTCATATTCCGTTTTATAAAGTTTAATCACTTTTAACGGTGGCAGAATTTTAAGAAATTTTTCGTTGTACTTCTCCCGTACTTCCGCTTCTGTTTTTCCTAATGCAACGTGTTCGCGAGTAAGTTTAGTCAATTCATTATTCGAAAGATTTTCATCCACATTTCTCACCCTATTTTCCAGTTCATGACGTTTCTGCTGAAAATCAAACATCTCTTTTTCCATCTGATTGTAAACCGGCCAGAATTTTTGAGCTTCTTCCGTTGTTAAATCAAGATTGGTTGTAAAGAAAGCCACCTTCTCGTTGCGGTAACGTTCCCAACGATCGTCATCATCATTATTTTGCGCGGTTGCCTGTGTTTGGGTAAAAATCAACAATCCTACTGTTAGTATTGCAATTAGCTGTCTCATATATTTTACTCTTCTGTATATTCAAAAATTTCGTAAGCATTAAAATTGGAACTTACGTATGCTACTAAATCATCGTCGCTAAATGTTTTGTCATTATCATCGCTTTCCAGTAATGAGAAGAAGGAATTTTCGTCGAGTTCCTCCAAAATAGAGTGCATTTGAGTATCGGAAAAGTCTGTTGAAGCCGTAGTTTCAATAACCTGTTCTTGTGGTATAAAGGTTTTTATTGGGATATATACCAGCATGAATATGATAGCAAAACTGGCAGCAAGACCAAGTGCAGGCTTTAAGATATTGATAATTTTAAAATCATTATTGTTGGCCACATGTTTTTCCGCTTCAATTTGCATTTGCATGCGAGCGGAAAAATCGTCGAAATAATGATTCGGAGTCCCAAAAGGGTTTTCCTTCTTCATTTTCGACAAATTTGGTGCTATGTTCTTTAATTCTTCCATTGCGGCATTTTTAACTATTGACTATATCTTGTTTAAAAGGTTTAAAAACAAACTATTAATCTGTGTTTTTTAAGTAATCTTCAATCTTTTTCGCTGCATGATGATAGGAAGCCTTTAATGCTCCAACCGATGTGTCCAGAATTTCCGACATTTCATCGTACTTCAAATCATCAAAATATTTCATATTAAAAACTATGCGTTGCTTCTCTGGTAAACGTACAATTGCTTTCTGAAGTTTTAACTGAATTTCATCTCCTTCGAAATAAGGATCGGAAGTAAGATTATCCATTAAAAACTCGCTGGCATCGTTCAAGGGCATAAAGCTCTTTTTCTTTTTCGAATTGATAAACGTGATCGATTCGTTGGTGGCAATACGATATAGCCAGGTAAACAGGCTCGATTCTTCGCGAAAATTATCAATACTGCGCCACACTTTTAAAAAAGTATTCTGTAAAACATCGTCAGCGTCGTCATGGTTCAGCACAATTTTTCGGATATGCCAATACAATCGCTCCTGGTAAGTACCTACGAGTTGATGAAAAGCAAGATCGCGCTTGTTTACATCCTTTAAATCGGCAATAATATTTTTATCCGTCCCTTGCATGAAGCTACCAATCAGACATTATCTGCCGGTAAAGGTTTAAAAAAAAATCAGATTCTGAAGTTTAATCCTTCTTCTTTTAATTTGTTGTAAACATTAAGATCGAAAGAATACAGTTTTGCCGCTCGGTGTGCAACGTTCGTTTGTTTCTCGCCGGTATCGATTAACAGCCCCATATTTTGAATTTTCTTTCTGAAATTACGCGTATCGAGTGTGGTATCCAGGATAACTTCGTAAAGGGTTTGCAGTTCAGTTAGTGTAAATTTATCGGGTAACATCTGAAATCCTACCGGGTGATATTTTACCTCGGAACGTAGTTTTTTTAAGGCTTCTTCGATAATTACCTGATGGTCGAAAACCAATTTCGGAAGCTTATCAATCCTGAACCAGTTTAACACTTTTGCCATTTCCGACTGGCGTAAATCGTGGTATTCCGGGTTAATAATGGCATAATAGGCTGTTGTTAAAACGCGCGAAAAAGGAACACGTTCCAACTTTCCGAAAGTTTTTACCTGGTTGAGGTAAACATTTTCGAGCCCGGTAGTTTTCGATAAAATAAATTTGGCGTATTCATCAATATCTTCATCATCGGGCAGATGAGATCCGATTAACGCCCAATAATCTTGCCCGGCGTGCATTGGGTTTTTGGTAAAGAGGACTTCAACTTCCTCGTAGTTGTCTTTTTCGCTAAAAAAACGTTTGGCAACATCAGAATCCGATTGCCAAAGAAGAACACACAGTTTGTTGTCTTTAAAGCCAAAAATTACACAGTCAATAGATAGATGTCGTAGTATCATAGGTTAAATGTTTACACAAATGTAGTTACAGAATTTAAAAAAAACGAATAAAGTACTTGTATAACATACAATAAGTCCTGTTTTTCTGATGAAAAAGTATGCTAAAACATCAATTTTTAAATAGCAAAAATAAATTACCTTTGCACCGCAATTTTTAAATAAGTAAAATGGCTTTAAAATGTGGTATTGTTGGTTTGCCAAACGTCGGAAAATCAACATTGTTTAATTGTTTGTCGAGTGCAAAAGCACAGTCAGCAAATTTTCCTTTTTGTACAATCGAACCCAACTTAGGGGTGATAACTGTACCCGACGAAAGATTAACAAAACTGGAGGAATTGGTAAAACCGCAACGTGTGGTTCCAACAACAGTTGAAATTGTTGATATCGCCGGGTTGGTTCGCGGGGCAAGTAAAGGAGAAGGTTTGGGTAATAAATTCCTTGGTAATATTCGCGAAACCGATGCTATTATTCACGTATTGCGTTGTTTCGAAAACGAAAATATTACGCACGTAGATGAAACTATCAATCCGGTGCGCGATAAGGAGACCATTGATATTGAACTTCAGTTGAAAGACCTGGAGACCGTTGAAAGCCGTATTACTAAAGTTGAAAAACAAGCTCGTACAGGAAACGATCCTGAAGCCAAACGTATGTACCGTATTCTGTCGAAATACAAAGAGGTTTTGATGGAAGGAAAATCGGCACGTACAGTTGAGGTTGATCCATCGGATGCAGCAGCTGTAAAAAGCCTTGAATTGCTGACCAACAAACCGATATTGTATGTTTGTAATGTTGACGAGCCTGCCGTAATTAAAGGAAATGCACACGTTGAAGCCGTAAAAGAAGCCATTAAAGATGAGAATTCGGAAATGCTGATGATTGCAGCAGCAACTGAAGCCGATATTGCCGAGCTGGATGATTTTGAGGAGCGCCAAATGTTTTTAGACGATCTTGGATTAAAAGAGGCTGGCGTAAGTAAACTGATTAAATCAGCCTACAAATTGCTTCAGCTGGAAACATATTTTACTGCCGGAGTAAAAGAAGTGCGTGCATGGACTTACCACAAAGGAAGCAAAGCACCACAGGCAGCCGGAGTAATCCACTCTGATTTCGAAAAAGGATTTATTCGTGCCGAGGTGATTAAATACAACGACTTTGTGACTTTAGGATCGGAGCTGGCCTGTAAAGAAGCCGGAAAAATGTCGATTGAAGGAAAAGAGTATGTTGTAACTGATGGCGATATAATGCACTTCAGGTTTAATGTTTAAGAAAGCCTGAAACCTGAAGAACCAAAAAAGGGTTGCAATTTTAAATTGCAACCCTTTTTTTATGCTTTAAGATTTTGATTAACGCTGTGGTTGAACGTCGCTCATATCTTTTACAATACCGTTTTTGTCAACTTTAATTACAACATCTTTCGAAATTTCCAGTTGTATTACTGTTTCCTCAATCTTTACAACTTTTCCGTAAATACCACCGGTTGTAACTACTTTGTCGCCTTTTTGTAAGCTTTCGCGAAACTTGCGTGTTTCTTTCTGGCGTTTCATCTGTGGGCGGATCATAAAAAAGTAAAAAACTACGATGATCAGCAATAGTGGTAAAAAGCTCATTAAAGGATTGGCTTCAGCACCTTCTTGTGGCTGCATCATTAATAAAATCGAATTCAACATGACTATAATTTTTAATATTTAATATCAATAAGTTCGTTCTCAACTTGGGCAAAAATAGCTAAATGTTTTAATTCTTTGCTATTTCCAAGTACTTCAATTGTTTTGTATTCTCTTCCAACCAATCCGGCGGTGTTAAATTCAACTTCAATTAAAGCGGTTTCTCCGGGTTTAACCGGTTGGTTCTTAAAGTGTGCTTCCACGCAACCACAGTCGGTTTCAAGGCTTTCAATTACAAAATCGTTATCGCCGGTATTGGTTAAAACAAAGGTGTGCAACACAATTTCGCCGGCTTTTAACTGTCCAAAATTATGAACGGCTTCGTCAATCGTAATCTCGGTTGGAGCCAATTCTTCGGTATTTTGTTTTTGAATCGTATTGTTGTTTTTGTTGGCTTCGCACGAAACCAAAAAAATAATCAAAAATATGAAAGCCAGTTTATACATTATACCGACGAACTTTTAACGTTTTTCCGAAGAAACAGGCTGAAGAATGTCGAAACTAAAAGTTGTCGGCATTCTTTTAATATTTTCTATACAGTAGATCCGCATTGTTATTCGCCAATCAATCCGCGTCCTTCTTTACTGATTTTTTCGGTGCTTTTTAAGTCTTTCAGCGTTTTGTCCAAAATACCGTTAATAAAATTGCGGCTTTTTTCGGTGCTGTAAAACTTCGAAAGCTCGATGTATTCATTCAAAGTCACTTTTGTAGGAATAGTGGGGAAATACAGGAACTCGGTAATGGCCAGCTGCATAATTAAAATGTCCATAAAAGCAATACGTTCCACATCCCAGTTGCGCGAGTGTTCTTTAATCAGTTCACGCAATTCGTCGTGATTAATGATGGTTTTACGCAAAAGATTTTTGGTGAAATCGCGGTCTTCCTGGTCTTTAAACATCGGCATTAGCGGCTGCTCCGAATCCGAAAGCTCGTTAAATCGTTTCAGTGTTTTTGAGATCATCGAAATCACAAATTCAACATCATCGTTCCAGTAAATGCTTTGTTCTTCAAGCACCATATAAAGATCTTCCGAAATAAGGATGATCTTATTAAACAGCTTCTCAATAAATTTGCGGTCGTTCAGGTACGAACGGTTTTTGTCGGCCATATACTCCTGGTACATATCCGATTCTATCATCATCAGGTACAATTCCTTGATGAGCTCCGGGTGATCTTTCCAACTCAGTTTTTTCTGATCCAGGTAAGTGTTCAGCTTGTTGTTTTTACGCAACTGATCAATAACCTGGTTCGTAATAAACTTGGTATTCGGATTCAGATCTTCGTGTGTTGGCTGATGTTTGTTTCTTCTGATTTCGATGCGGCCTTCTGCATAATCTGCAATTTCGGTTACCAGCGCCAGCAGGTAGTGGTAAAGGTCGTAAGATTTGTGGATACAAAAGAAAAGTTCTTTCTCGGTGTTGTTGATCGATTTCTCGTCGGTGGAGTAGTAGGCGTACAATACTTGTAAGACCTTTGTGCGGATAATCCTTCTGCTAATCATTTTTAATGAACTTCGTATAATTTCGATGCAAAATTACATCTTTTTTTGAATCCCTGCACAGAAAAGAAAGCAATTGCAGAAAGTTAAATCAATTGTTCTTTTAAATGCCTTACGAAATTTAAAAGATTACAATTGTTAATGCCGATATTACAACAGAATAGCAGGCAGAACAAGGTAAATGTATGCTACAATTTGTTGTTTCACCGGTATTATTTTAATGTGAAGGAAGTGAACGCTGATGATGTTGATTTAACCTATTGCGCAAAATGATTTGAACGCTGATAACGCTGACTGTGCTGATTTTTGCAGATAGAACAGTGATACTCTCACGCAGATAGAGATTAGTAGCACGAAAAGGTATGGTTGCGACAGAGGGATGTTATCTTTCCGAAAAGATGACATCCCTTTGTCGTATTTTTACGCATCAGGAATATTGGGCTCAACCAAATGTTTTAACTTATCCAACGATTCCTGCCAGCCTAAATAGCACATTTCCGGTGGTATTATTTCAGGTATTCCTTCTTGTGTTACAAAAAGCCCGGTACCACACGATACCTGTTTAAGTTGAATGGTTGTAATCATTTGTCCCGGCAAATTAGGATCGTCAAATTGATCGGAATACTTGATTAATTCATTAGGAATAATTTCCAAATATTTGCCTCCGAATGAATGGCTGCTGTCGGTCGTAAAATTTGTAAACGACATTTTGTATTCTCCTCCAACCCTGAATTCCAGACTATGTACTTTACAAACAAATCCGTAGGGTGGCAGCCACGATGCCATTGCATCAGCATCGGTAAATGCTTTAAATACTTTTTCGGGACCCGCCGTAAAAACCCGGTGTAGTTTTACAGTGTTATTTGCCATATTATTACGTTTTTATGTAATGCTATTTACCTAAAAACTAAAACAAGACAAGGTTTAAAAGGTTGCAGGTTGGGTTTAATATACAATGTTGGTTCCGATTTGAGGGATATGTTTGTTACAGGTAAAATCGCGTCAGCGGAGGAAAAGCACAATCTTCCCTAAGTTTAATACGCATTGTTGCAGGTCGGTTTTGGTTTATCTAAACTGTTTTGGTTTTAAATTTTTACTTGCGTTTTCTGCTACTTCCGAAATTCTTTTTTGTCTGGTTTCTTTTCTTTTAGCAGAAACGATCCAATACAATAATAGCTTCTTCGAAGACTTACTGAGGCTGTGAAAGTACTCCATTGAGCCTTGATAATTGGCAAGTTCTTCCTTTAAATCTTCCGGAATTACAAGCTCTTCAACACTATCCAGAATAGTCCACGAACCATTTTCTTTTGCAATTTCAATGCTTTTGAAACCTGCTTCCTGCATAAGTCCCTGGTTAATTAAGTTTTTCACTTTGTTCTTATTTACTTTCGACCAATTACTTTTGGCTTTTCGTTTGGTGAAATACTGCTTGTAACATTCATTGTTTATCGTCTTTTTTGTACTATCAATCCAGCCAAAACAAAGTGCTTCATCAACTGATTCGCTCCAGCTTAGGTTGTATCCCGATGATTTTTCCCTATATAAAATCAGCCAAACTGCATCCTTCTTCTTATGGTTCACTTCGAGCCATTTTCTCCAGTCTTTATTATCATTAGGACAGTATTCTTCAACAGCATTCATATTCTATCATTGTGTTTTATCAATAGCTATTAACGTTTTATGGTATGGTGTCGTGCGGGATTACTAAGTACTTTCCCATCGGTTTATACCGATTTTTTATACGAGCCACAAGTGCCCGCATACCTCTGAAACCCGCATGCAATATGCCATGTGTGTGTGCCCAGCATGAGCATGTGCACACTTTACTGTAAGCTCTGAAAAAATGTTTAAAATACAAATTTTTATTGTTAAACGTTAAAGTGTACATGAGAATTTTCCAGAGGGTGTAAGTCCCTTATGTGCCATCCGCCAGCTGGCGGATGGAAGCATTAGCAAGTGGCAAGCTGGTTGCGGGTAACTGCAGCAGTGAAGGAAGCCAACCGGCAAACTCCGGTACTGACGAACAGAAACGACATATGAGGCTATCGAAACATGGATAAGCAAGCACATCATTGTAACGTCCTATAAACTTCGGTTATGTTCGGTAGTAGATGTCGCAGCGATTGGAGGAAGGAAGATGCTCTTACCTGGGGAGATCCTGATGTCCGCCAGCTGGCGGGCCGTCAGGAAGTCAGCAGACGCCATAGTAGGTTCAGGAAACGAGCTGTCAGAAAACGGCGGAGGCCTCACAGAGGAACTGAAGGGCTGAACGCATGAGTTGTTCCAAATGTTGCAGGGAGGCATTTCCCAGCCCTGCATTAGGAGGAACAGGGAAACAAAGCATGATTCTGAGATGATTGAACAAATTCTAACGCGGAAAAACCTGTTACAGGCAATGTATAAAGTCCGGCAGAACCACGGTTCGGCAGGAGTTGACGGTATGCCGGTAACCCGCTTGTCAGACTTACTTGCTATCGACAAGAAAGAACTAACAGCTAAGGTTCGAAGCGGGAAGTATTTACCACAAGCCATTTTAGGAGTAGAGATTCCGAAAGGAAAAGGGAAAACCCGTTTACTGGGGATCCCTACAGTAACCGATCGCCTGTTACAACAGGCAGTTTTACAAGTAATCACGGCACGTTTCGAGTATGAGTTTTCGGATTCCAGTTTTGGATTCCGCCCCAACCGGAGCGTGCAACAGGCAGTACTGAAGGCAAAGGGCTACATCAACGAGGGGTTTCAGCATATCGTCGATATCGACCTGAAAACTTTCTTCGACGAAGTAAACCACTGCTACCTTCTGCAACTGCTTTACCGCAAAATCAAATGCCGCGAAACGATGCGTCTTATCCGCAAGTGGCTGCGTTCCCCGATTCAAATCAAGGGAAAACTGGTTAAACGCCGCAAAGGCGTACCGCAGGGCAGCCCGCTGAGCCCGTTACTGTCGAACATCATGCTACATGAACTCGACAGGGAACTGGAACGGCAAGGCTTTCGATTTGTTCGTTATGCTGATGACTTTAGTATTTATCTGAAAACTAAAACATCCGCCCGAAAAGTTGGGAATAACATCTATCGTTTTCTGAAACGAAAACTGAAGTTGCCCATCAACCGGGAGAAAAGCGGTATCCGTCGTCCTGTACATTTTATCCTTCTCGGTTTTGGCTTTGTGCCAACCTACCGGAAAGGTGAACGCGGCAAGTATCAACTGGTAGTATCAGAAAAGAGCTGGAGCAGTTTAAAGTACAAACTGAAAACCATCACCCGCAAGACCACCCCAATGAGTTTCGACGAGCGTATCGGAAAACTTAACGAGGTTCAGCGCGGCTGGATCAATGCTTTCCGTTTGGCAAGTATACAGATCAAACTCGCTGACCTTGACGGGTGGCTTCGCAACCGCCTCCGATATTGTATTTGGCATTACTGGAAGAAACCCGAACGAAAAAGGAAAAACCTGATTCGTTTAGGCGTCGATCCGGGAAAAGCCTATCAATGGAGCCGTTCGCGAATGGGTGGCTGGGCTATTGCCCAAAGCCCAATTCTTGGTACTACAATTACTGTTGATCGGTTGAAAATGCGGGGTTACGTTCCTTTGCTGGATCTTTACAACGAGGTGAAACCAAAATCACCGTTGTTTCCTATGACTTAGCGAACCGCCGTATACGAGACCCGTACGTACGGTGGTGTGAGAGCCTCTCCCTGCTAGCGTTTGCTGGCGGGGCGGGCTACTCGATTGTGCATCGTTATTTATTTACAAGCAATTATTGGGATAATTTTTTAATATTTAATTGAACATACTTGCAAATAAAGCAATATTTAAAAGAGTTACTATTCCGCCTATTAAATAAAGAAGAATTTTAGAAAAATTTGAATTTTTATATTTACCCATCACTTTACCTGAAGATGTAAGATATACCTGTAAAAAAATAGTAAATGGCAATTGAATACTCAGGCACATTTGTGAAATAATAAGTCCGTTAAAAGGATTTGAAATTAAAAAGATGATGCCAAGCCCAATTAGCAATGAAATTGCAACCCCTAAACGTGAATGATTATCTTTAATATCATAGGGTTCTTTAAACATCCCTGAAAAAATAGAACCGGCTGCCATGCCAGAGGTAACTGTAGACGCAATACCTGCAAATAACAGAGCAACCGCAAAAACAATTGCTGCATGATTACCCAATAAGGGGCCTAATAATTGATTGGCTTGCTCAAGTTCAGTAACCTGTTTTTTTGTAGCAAAAAAGGTAGCTGCGGCTAAAAGTATCATAGCACTATTGATAGCCCAACCCACCAACATAGAAAAAAGTGTGTCTAAAAATTCGTAATTCAATTGTTTTTTAATAATCTTATCATTTTCCAGATTCCATTGGCGGCTTTGGATAATCTCTGAATGCAGAAACAGGTTATGAGGCATCACCACAGCACCCAAAACACTCATAATAACAATCATGGATCCTTTAGGAAAGGATGGAGTAACCCATCCAACCATAGCAGAATTCCAATCAATATCAACAAGCGAGAGTTCGTATAAAAAGGATAAGCCGATAACAGAAACAAATGCAATAATCCATTTTTCCATCATTCGATATGAATTGGTATACAGCATGATTATTACAAATACGGTAACCAATATTGATCCCGCTCTAACGGGAATCTCGAATAGCATTTTAAGGGCAATAGCACCACCTAAAATTTCGGCTAAAGATGTTGAAATAGATGCAAGCATTGCTGATGATAGAATAACTTTGGAGTAAAAGGGCTTAAGATATATAGTAGCTGCTTCAGATAAGCAAAGTCCGGTAGCAATTCCTAAATGGGCAACATTATGTTGCAGTAAAATTAGCATTAAGGTTGATAAGGTAACCATCCAAAGCAGCGCATATCCGAAATCAGCTCCAGCAGCCAAATTTGAAGCCCAGTTTCCCGGATCAATGAAGCCAACAGTTACTAAAAGCCCAGGACCAATAAACTTAAATATATCTAAGCCTCCATATTTTGGTTTATAACCTTTGTTATCAATATTTTTTAAAAATTCAAACATTTTTCTAATTTCTATTTCAATAAATGAAGACTCTCTTTTTAGCATTTTGTTCAAAATACTTTTTTTAAAGCCTGCATTAAATTAATGAATCCTCAGATTTTGGAAAATTATGCACAACGTTTTATGGTATGGTGTCGTGCGGGAGTTCGAAGTTACTTTCCTATCAGTTTACACCGACTTTCTTTACGAGCCACAAACGCTCGAAAACCTCTGAAACCCGCATGCACTATACCATGTGTGTGTGCCCAGCATGAGCATGTGCACACACTACTGAAAGCTCAGGAAAAATGTTGAAAATACAAATTTTCGGTGTTAAATGGTAGTGTGATGCATAAAATTATTCCAGAGGGTGTAAGTCCCTTACGGGCGGAGGTAACGCTTCGAACCGTTAGTAAGTCGCAAGCTCGTTAATCGTGAGGTTAGGAGTGAAGGAAGCGAGACTACAAACTCCGGTACTGACGAACAGAAACTGGATACGAGGCTTGATAAACCGGATGAGCAAGCACATCATTGTAACGTCCTAAAGCCTGAAAAGGATAGTGTTTATTAAGTAGATTCAGCAGGGATTGGAGGAAGGAAGATGCTCTTACCTGGGGAGATCCTGATGTCCGCCAGCTGGCGGGCCGTCAGGAAGTCAGCAGACGCCATAGTACCTAACAGTAACGAGCTGCATTAGTTGCAGAGGTCTCACAAGTTAGGGAAGGGCTGAACGTTGGGCTGTCCTAAATTCGATATGGAAGCTTGAGTTTTCTCATCTAGCCATATCCTAAACTCGGACATAGCTATCATGGTGAAAAGAGCATGGTATTGATGCTTAGCGAACCGCCGTATACGAGACCCGTACGTACGGTGGTGTGAGAGCCTCTCCCTGCTAGCGTTTGCTGGCGGGGCGGGCTACTCGATTACCCAACGTACTTCTAATCAATATTTTTACCTTGGGGATTTTCAATTGTTAACCATCTACCATATTTATTAGTATTACGATTACGATAATTATCAAGTGCTGCTTTATACTGTCCTATTATTAATATCGCATCACTGTTTGAGGGCAATGTTTCTTCATCTAATAAATCTAAGAATTCAATAGTCGGTTCGTTTTTCAGAAAATCTTTAAGTTTCTCTAATACCCTATTTACATTTTTGACTTTAAATGTATTTAATAAATCGTCTGGTTTCTTCTTTGAGAATTCCTTCATTTCAGTATAAATCGAATCTGCCAGCTTATAAAGCATTGCAAATCTTAAAACATCTTCTTGCGATGGTAATGAGTTGTCTTTCTTCGTTTTTGCCATTATATTTATCTTGAGAATTTAACTGGTGGATTTGTTTTGATATTAGATGGTTTACCATTCACTAACCAAAACCAATCATATGAATGATATTGAATATTGTCACTTCTAAATTTTTCTAAACAATTTAAATATTGTTCCAACATCATAGTTACATCACTTGTTGTTGGAACATCTTCTTCTTCAAACTTCTCAAAATCAACAAATGGTTTGTAATCATCTCCTAATAAGCTATTGGATTCAGATATGGTTTGATTTATAAATTTAAGTTTAAACTTATTTACTGCATCATTAGGATTTTTCTTTGAAAGCAGTCCTATTTCGGTATATAAACCACTTAATTGACTTTGTGTCTTCTCAAACTGATTAACTTCTTCTTTTGTCATAATAATAACTGTTTTAGGATGGACAAGCTCTTGTAAATTCGATATATTTCTTTTTTATTATTTCTATCGGAAATCGTTGTTTGCTATCAAATACTTGCACCATTGACTTTATATCATTGTCATCTAATATTATTATACACTTCCTATGTGCTGACCATAAATCAATTGTGTTTTTTATGACCTTTTGAGGGGCAGGTTTTCTTGTTATGATAATGCCAAATTTTCCAAATTGCTCTTTTAAATACCTATTTAATTGTAATATATGTTCTTGTTTTACTTCTTGAACATTTTTTAATTCCATTACAATCTGTTTACAATCATAAGAGTCATAAATTTCTTGCAAAAAGTCTAATGAACGGTTATTATAAAATATTAAATCTCTAATCTGAACTCCAGATTCAGTTCTACTTTGTTCTTGAGCAAAGTCCAAATGAGGGTATACAATTGAAGCCATTAACTGACATGTGTTGTCTTCAAATTTTCTGTCAGCGTTATCAGTCTTACCAGTTGGCAGTTTCAGAATTGTGGAAATTTTTCTTTTAGCAGATGTAACTGGAATTTGGTTAAATAATGGGTCATTTTTACAATTCTCAAATTGTTTCTCTTTTATTTCAGTATAAGATTTAACTAAATCATAATTTTTACGATTAAAATTTAAAAGTTTAATCCTATCAGGGAAAGCATCATCCTGATTATGTATATTTTAAGATAAAAGCTTTTAAAATAATCATCTGTATTAATCCATGGGATAAATCTAAGCCATCTTTTAGGAACAAGTAATATTGGTGTTTTTGTTATCGGATTAATCGGAAGGTATGTTTCTTCGGATGTGAATTTATTAGTTTTTGTATCATACAAATTTTCAAGTTTAACTTTCTCAATTGGTATTCCATATTTCTCACATTGTTCAATTGTAAAGTCAATTAAAAATGACTGCATATAATTACATGCTATATCACTTACTCGGTCTTTAGAGAAATTATCTACCAGTAACTGAATTTCTTCAAAATGAGTAAAGCCTGATTTTACAATTTGAGGAATGGATTTAAATAAATTTGTGATGTTAGATGCGACTTTATTACCAATTCTTTTACCCACTTTTGTCTTTGAATTACCAAATCCGACTTCATTACATTCTGAAGCTTGAATTAATATTTGAATTGCATCATTCTCTTTACCCTTATTAATTAAAAAACCGAGATAGTTAAAACTGTTTGTTACTGTCAGGTGGATAGAATTGTCTTGCATGGAGGGTGATTTCCACAATAAAAAAGGGTCAACATACAAAGGGATATCCTCATCAAGAAAAGGTATAGCAAAATCAACTTCCTCTTGAGTTATCGGTACATTATAAAAATCATTTAATCTTGGTCTTATTAAGCTCATAAAATTGCAATTCTCATTCGTTCATTGTATGTTGGGTAACGGCAGTCTGTCTAAAAACCCTTTCCCGGGGCATTAAAATTGAGCTTTATTAAGTGGCCAGGGATGCGGATTTCATAACAGATGGTTTTTATTGTTTTGTATTGTATTCGGTTTCTGTGGTTTAAAAATAGCTCTAAAAGATCAAAAATTGAACATAAAACAGAAAAAATACTTGTGATGTATTTTTCTAACTTTTTTATGCCCACAATATTGATTATTCGTCTGAGGTTGTATGCCGACATTATAAAACCAAAATCGGCTTCAGCTCTTTTCATGTACTTTTTGGTGATAATATAATTGAATCCCCACTGACGTTTAATGGTCCCGAAGGGGTGTTCCACAATGGCCTGCCGTCGTTTGTACAGTTTTTCGCTTTCCTGAACGCGTTTTTTGTTGTTTTCAATATTGCCGGCAAACTCGCTTCGCCTGACTTGCTTGCCGTTTGCAGCCGATTTTGTGCACAGCGGGCGGACCTCACAACTTTTACATTTAGGTGTTGTGTAGTTGCGGAAGCGATAGGCTGTTTCTCCGGCACCGTTTTTTGCGTGGTGCCAGTAGCCGGTGGTTCTTAGGGTGTGACCCTGCAAACAGGTGTAAGTATCGGTTTTCGGGTCGTAATCAAAATGTTCCACATCGTACCTAAGGTCCGGAGCATGCGAGGCTCCTGAAAACGGAGGAATGGCTACAATTGCCGGAATACCGAGCGAATCGGCGATGGCCAGTTCGCTTCCGGTATGGTAGCCTTTATCGTAAAGGGCAGTAAAATCGTTGTGTCGAAGTATTGTCTTTGCTCTTCTGAGCATTGTTCCCATTGCCTTTTTATCGTTTGCATTGGTTATTTTATAATCGATAGGGATGTAGTTTTTTGCATCGACCGAAGTTTGCGCCGAGTAGGCTACTTCGGTAATGTTGTTGCGCGTGATCTGGTGACGGCTGTCGGGATCGGAAGTTGAGATCTGTCGTTGCCCCGATTTTTTTAGCTCTTGTTCAATCTTTTTATAGCCATCTTTTCGCTGGTTTTGCTTTTCAATTTCGTTTTCAATTTCCTGCTTTTTATCTCCATCGCTTTCGGCCAGTGCTTTGTTGTATTCAGCCAGTTTGTTTTCGATGTACTCCAGGTGACGGTCTATTTTCTTTTGGTTGTAGTTGTTCTTTTTGCTGTTCTGGGCACGCAGTTTTGTACTGTCGCCTGCAATCAGCGTTCCGCCAATAAGGTTAAAATACGTTGCAATCTTTACGGTTTCGCGGAATACTTTTTTGATGGCCTTTGGGTTATCGCGCCTGAAGTTAGCGATAGTGTTGTGATCGGGACGCAGCGTTTTCAATAGCCACATTAATTCAATGTTTCGCTTGCACTCCTTCTCCAGTTTCCTCGACGACCTTAACTGATTAAGATAGCCATAAATGTAAAGTTTAAGCAAGTCGGCTGGGTGGTAAGCAGGACGCCCGTTTTCAATATGGTCAACCCTGAATCCGAATTCTTCCAGCTTCAGACTGTTAACAAAAACATCGATTAAGCGCACTTCGTTGTCTGCATTTATGGCCTGGTCGAGCGACACCGGGAAAAGTGATATTTGTGATCTGTTTTGCCCTTTGAGATACTTCATGCCTGAAGATACTTAATCGCTGGGTTCAAAGGTGTTAACAACCTGCGGAGTTCTTAACAAATTGTGGTTAGGTTTTTAGACAGTCTGACGGCCAATTGTATGTTACGTAAGGTTTTGCGTGTGAATCTCTGTCCGGTTACGGACGAGAGATTGAGCGGAAAACCGCTGCTGGCATACTACTGAAACCCTTATGGAATATACAAAATGTTAACGGCAGTGGTTTTAAACTGCCCTGATCTTATCAAGTAATCAGCTCGATAAATATACTAAACCTTCGTACAATACTGGTGCGTCGGATAGGCTTTTTTATCATAACGCATTGGTATAACTTTCGAAAAAAGGGAAAACTACCAAAAGCATTTCTCAAGGCCTGCTTTCTAAATTTGCTCATGTGCCGTTTTTGTAATTTATTAAAAACAAAAACGGAATTTAATTTTGCAAGCAGGCCTTTGGCAGTTTGTTCCTATAAACATCGTCTGCCATTAAAAGCTTAAGCCACCAACCCAAAATCGCTACAAGGTAAAAGCCGTGTTGCGGTGTTTTATAAATGCTCAACAAGGGCAGTTCCGCTCTTATGTCAGTTTGCACTAAAGCCTCTAAATTGATTAATAAATCGAATTGCACTAGTGCGATGGCAAAGCCTTTTTTATGCTTTTCAAATTGACCACAATTTTGCCGACTGAAAAACAAACCTTAAGAAAGCTGCTAGCCAACTTGAGAATTTTCTCATGTGCCGTTTTTGTAAATTTAAAAAATACAAAAACTGAAATTAATTATACAAGTTGGCGACTTGCACTCAGCAGCAAATTAATCACAGACTTTGATTGAAACAACTAGCCTATAGATTTTGTCTTAGAACAAAAAAAGGCTTGTTTAGCTGCCCCAACAATGAGCAAAAAGAGCGGGTAAATACATTTATTCTATATTAATACCTCACCTATTTTTTTGAAAAATTACCATGTCTAGTCCTAGAATACGGCTACAGGTTAATCATTTTTTTAAGCTACGTTTTGAAACACCGAGTTAGGTGTTTTGTACCCTAAAGATACATGAAGCCTTTTGTTATTATATAGTTTAATAGCATTTTTTGCAGCACGTTTTGCATGGATGTTAGAAAAGAAGCATTGGTCGAGATAGAATTCATCTTTCAAAATGCCGTTAACCCTTTCAGCAATAGCATTTTCATAGCAATGATTTTCTTCTGTCATACTGATATTTATCCCTTTTCTTTTTAACTCATTTACATACATATGGCTACAATACTGCACCCCTCTGTCGGAGTGATGAATAAGCCCGGCCGCTGGCTTTGTGTGCCACAGGGCCTTTTTGAGGGCCCGTAGGCACCCAGCCAGCTCCAGCGAATCGCTGAGGTCATATCCGATAATTTTCCGTGAATACATATCAGTAATAAGGGCTAAATAGCAGAAGCCTTTTACCGTTCGGATATAGGTAATATCTGACACCCAAACCTGATTTGGCTTTGTAACTTCCATGTCTTTTATCAGGTTGTTGTATTTATGGAAATGGTGGTAGGAGTTGGTTGTTTTGGCATAAGCCCTTTTCCTTTTTACCAGCATTTCATTAGCCCTTAAAATATCAAATAATGAATCTCTTCCGACCTTAATGTGTGCAGCCTCAAAAGAAGGCTGCAAGGCTTCATACAACTTACGTACGCCAACCCTTGGCAGTTCTTTTCGTTCTTCTCTTACAAGTTGTATTACCTGCGATTCGACAGACTTGTAGCGTTCCCACCGCCTCTGGTATTTATAGTATGCATCGCGTTTCAGGTTAAAGCAAGCACATACTTTTGATATGCTTGCTATACCTGTTTTTTTCGTAATTGCAGTAGCCTTCATCAGGGCTTGATGTTTAAATTTTTTTTTAACTCATCCACGTTCTTGTACCCCAGTTTTTCTGCTGCTACTTCCAGATATGAATCCAGGGCCAACTTGTCAAGGTCTTTCTTGATCAACAACTCTTTTAGTTGCTTGATCTCCTTTTGCAAGGCTTTCAGTCGTGATGTTTCTCCTTCTGTTTCCACTAGTATTCGTGTATTCATTAAATCTTTCCGGTTGTACTTCTTCACCCATTCATTTATGGTGGTCCGGTTAACGCCATAAATGTCCCCAAGTTCTCTTTTGGAATATTTTCCTGTACTAAGTTCGGCTAAAATTTTGAGTTTAAAACCCTCGCTGTATCTTCTTAAGATACCATCATTTTTATACATATTTGCTACATTTTGTGTAGCCTTTTTTTAGGACGGGTCACCATTGCCGTTAACGGTTGGTACATGTTGTCGGGGCGGATTTCGGAGCGCGTTCCTGTCCGCCAGCTGGCGGACACGGAACTGCGAAACGAGAATCCGCAGTTGGCGTACCACCGAATCCCGCCCTGCAATATGTACTTTGTTATAAGCCGTATTTTACTCAAGTTGCATATTTATCATCATAAATTGATTAATATAAAATTGGTTGATATCAAACCATTTGGTATATGATGCATTTTTAATAGATGCTTCTTTCACCGATTCAACAGTCGATTTATCTTGAAAGCCATTTTCTACAACATAAGTTGCAATAATGCTATTCAAGTCTGGCAAAGCACCTAGTACTTTGCCACTTTTTGAGACTAATAATGAAGTCGGAAATGATGTTATGTTGTCCTTGTAAAATTGATTCTCTTTTTTATTCTTTTTATTTTTTGGAAGAAACACTTGAATGCCATCGAATTTATGTTTTTGAATTAATTCTTTCCAAATCTGCTTTTTTTCAACATTGTCAATACAGATACTTATAAATACAATTTCAGATGTATTTTTATAGTACCAATTCAGCTTGTTGTAATATGGTATATCCCTTATGCATTTAGCACAACTTGTATCCCAAAAGTTAAGGACTAATATTTTGTTTTTGAATTGTTTTAATTTGACAATATTTCCAGAATTGTCCCTTAAAGAAAAATTTATAACTGGCTCATTCAACAGTAATTCTAGCTCATTTTTAAATTGGTCATTATTATTGTTTTCAATTGATTGCGTTTGTGAATGTGGTATGAAAACGATAAGTAAGAAGCAAAATATATTAATAAATATTTTCATTTTGTAGAGTTTCTAATATGGCTTATAACGATTGCTAGATGTGTAGCGTGCCATTAAGCGTTAATTTCTCGGTTAACCGTCAAAGAGCCAAATCAGAGATTTGCAGAGTAATTTTTCAATTCAGACTCTGTCAAATCTCTGATTTGGCGGAGCTGCTAGAAACCACCGAACCCCGTGTTACAGTCAAATCGGCACGTTACATATGCTAGCTTGTTGGCATTTCGTTGTTTATTTGTACCATTCTTTTTTCAAATCATCGATGTCTAAGTCCTTCCATTCATCTTTCCACAATTCCCAGTATGGAATATCATTTGAAGAAGGTGGTTGATTACATTTTTCAATCTGCACTATTGATGGTAAAACAACAGATTCGCCAATCAACAAAGCTTCACCAGCTTTCAATGATGGCATCTTATCAATTAAATTTCCCAATGTATCTGGCAGTAACTTTTTTACATAGTTTTGGTCATTGGGATTAGTTAATCTCATTGCTACAAAGTTGTTGCATTGAGAAAAGATTGTTTCTGATATTTCAGAAGGTCTTTGGCTAGCAAGAAGAAGCGTAACTCCATATTTACGTCCCTCTTTTGCAATTCTTTCTATTGAATTTTTTGAAGCTCTATATTTTACTAAATCACTTGTTGGTACATATTTGTGAGCTTCTTCGTAAACCAATAATAACGGTATATCATTATTAATCTTTTCCTCTGGGTCGTTTTCGCTTCTTAGCCTCTTATAAAAATATCCATATTCAAATAAAATCCTAGATATTAATGAAACTGTTATACTTAATACTTCAAATGGCACACCACTTAAATCAATTACAGTAACATTTGATTTTTCACCGTCTTTGTAACCAAGTAACTGTTTTAAAGTATCTTCAAAAGATATCTCAGCCGATTTTTTACCTAATAAGAAATTATATCTATTATCATGTATCTTATTTTCCAGACGATTAAGAAAGTTTATAAGCTTTCCATTTAACGTCCCTGACGCCGATGTTCCTTTGGGAACTAGTTTTTCAGTGAATAACCTAGGTATTGTATCGTCACTAAAAACAAATGCATCACCAGAACTATCTTCCCAAGGAATACTGTTTGCTGTATTTTTTTTCTCATTATTTCGATTCTCAACGTATTGGGATATTTCATTTAAATCAAAGAATAATGGTGAGTCATAATGCAACTTCCCTTTTTCTTCAGCAGTACCAGCAAATTTTAATCTTCTATTATGAACGATAGCCTCTTTGAACACATTCCGTTGATTGTGGTCATTAGCTTCTGTATCTAAAAAAAGTTCTTCTAGTTCATCACTATTTAACATCCAATAAGGTAAGACAAGATTCTTTATATCTATCAGGTTAGCATCAGGAAAAGCAGATTTATACTCTGAATGAATATCAAATATTATGGTATGAGAATTGTTTAAATCAAAATCTCCACTTTTTGATGATACCGCTTTTTGAATAATCGTCGCTAACGTATGTGATTTTCCTGAGCCTGTAGAACCAACAATTGCTATATGCTTATTGAAGAATTTATTACCATTAACTGGAATTTTGATGTTTTTATTTGAGGATAATGAGCAAAAGGTAAACTTTTCTTCAGGTTTTAGAGAATCTTCAAAAATAGTAGCTATTTCCTCAATTTTGGCAGGCTCCACTTTTTTGGGTGGTATTGCTATTGAATCACCACCTCGCTCAAATACGCCATCTCGGATTACTCCTAATGGATTGGCTTCTAAAATATAGTTTCTATCAGGAACGCCATTTTTCTCGGAAACCTCAATTGAGAAGTTTTCTATAATTGCAAGTAGTATAACATCATCACTATCACAAATTCTTAGATATGAACCAACTTTTAAATGCTCCTCAGCAAGCTTAAACGCGTTTAAATCTGGAACAGAAATTTTCACTTTATTTGGAAAAACAGAAATTACTTCTGCATTTAATGTATTGTCGAGTTCTGCCATTATATAATATTTTTTAGGTCTAAGGTTTCTTCTATTTGGATTTTTATATGCTTACAGCTTTCATTGTCGTAGAAATTATTGCTTTGGAAAAATTGATAAATCTCTTTTGTAGCAACAATATGGTTAAGTAAAGAATCTAAATCAGTGAGCGAATTAATAAATTTTATTTTAATTCCATTTTGATTTGTAGCCCTTTGAATCAGGCTATTAAGATTGAGTTTTGCTCCTAAAAAATCATAACCATCTTTTAAAATCATTCCTTCTTCAAACAACTCTTGCTTTATTTGTTGAAGCTTAAATTCATTCAAATTATGAATATAAACATATGGACAAAAGGAATTCTTTTCCAATCGTGATAGCTTAGACCATCTGTTTTGAATAACCCTTATTATCTCTTTAATGTTTTGTATACTATCGATAGGTTTGACCTCAAAAAGAAAGAATCTTTCAAAAGGATTTGTATTTAAACCTGTGTTAAAGTAATTTCTTTTTACTTCTCGTAAATACTTGGCTTTACCTTTATAGTGGACAAACCAACTATTAAATAATAATTGTTTAGTATTTATCTCACTCAGAAAAGATGACTTTGTGATACTTCTATTAGCGACATCTTGTTTTATGCTTATGTCCTTTATTACTTTTAATCCACTATTGTAGTAAAAGTTTTCAGCTTCAAATATATCGCAACTAAAGTGCTCACAAAGTTTATTAAAAATATCAGTTAATTGATTTTCGAAAGAAGGTGCCTGAATATCAATTGTTAGTAAATTGATAAAGTCAGATAAGTCTTCTTCAGATAAACCCAATTCCTCATACAATTTATGAGTTACCCTTTGTGTTGTTTTTTCTTCATCTTTGACTACTGATTCTTTTTTTGTGTAGGTAAGAAAGTTAGCTTTAAGGTAATCACTTGCCAAGGGAAGCGATAATTTCTCTTGACCTGATTTATAGTGACCATACAGATGATATTTTATTTTAGGTGCGCCTGATTTTAATAAACTTGAATAATGCTTGAGCATTAGCATTATTGGTTTCTTTATTACAGAATGATTGTATTCAGATTTTTCATAGTATTTGCATTGAACAGCAATTGTTTCGTCAGGAGAAACCAAATCTATATCCTCAATGCCTTCAATAACGATACTTTGTTCATTATCACTATTCAATATATCCAATATCGTTTTGTCAAATTGGTAAAAATACCCAACTATCGTATCAATTGCGCTCCTATCAGTCATATTTATTTTGGTCTTGCTGGTTATATTATATGTACGGACGTTTTTTTCAATGAATGCCAACGTATGTATAAGTGTATGGTACACATATATCTTATTAGCTGTTATTCGTGTAACTTTTTGTTATTGTTTGTTTTATGGTTTGAAATACGCTTGGGTAATCTTTTATTTTTGTGCAGAGATGTATTCAATGTATCGGGCAATAAGTTATTTAGTGCACTAAATATAAGCAAAACTTATGTTATACCAATTGTTTTTCAAACTGAGCCTTAAGCGAAGTTCTAAAATTATAATGGTTAATGCCGATAGACAATTGAAAAGCACTAAAGAGTATAACGATTTTAGGGCTCAATTCAATTGCTAATCGGTATAAATAGTTGTTGGCGAGGTAAAAAACAGTTTCTGCTGTTGGTTTTGAGGCTTCCGCAGCCACCTACGAGTCGTTCTCCCACCCAAAAAGGGAGTTCTCCCACATGTGCGAGTACTTCTCCCCATTAAAACAGGTGTTCTCCCAGGGTTTTAATCAGTTCTCCCATGTTTTTGGGGTGTTCTCCCTTACATTTATCGGGTTCTCCCCCGGGATAATTTACAAAATGTCAGGGAGAAGTAGTTTTTACGTGTATAAATTGACTTTTTGCCAGGGGATAAAGCAAAACGAAACGGGTAGTTTCCATACTACTCCGGTAAAATTCCTAGCTTCACTGTAGTTGCTTCCCGGGCTTCAATGTTTGTTTTTATAAATAGTACGGTAACCCTTTAGCCGGTCTTCGTTTTTCCGGAATACATAGCGGCCGCAGTTTTTAATTTCGTTGACAATGTTACTTACTTTGTAAGGCGGCATGTACTATTTGCGGTAAAAAGAAGGATATTGGTTGTTAAATCGGAAACCAAGGCCAAGCATCAGAAAATTTGGCATGTGGAAATCTTTAATGCTATAGCCAATATGGACAAACGAGTTCCGGGTAATTTCCGTTTTTAATGCTATAATCTGGTAAAAAGCTTTTAAATCGCCTTTGCTGTAAAGGAAACTTTTACCTACGCCCAGTCCAACGGTAAAATAGGGCATAACATATTCGGCGCGGCCCGATATTCCCAGAGCCAGTTGCTCATCGAGTGGTGGTTTAAAAAACTCCTGTTCGGTGCCTGCAACGTAATCCTGGGTGTAAACATTGGCGCTTCCGTCGTAAAATCCATCGAGCGATAGACCAAGGCGAAGTTTATAGCCAAAATTATACATGGGCGCAAAACAAAACCCCATTACCGGGTAAGCCACGGGCGATGCAACCTGTGCATCCAGAAAATCAACCCCGGTACGTCGCCACGAGCCAAACACAGTCAGGTCGTAGCTAATGTGCCGTTTAAAGGCCGGAATAAATAAGTCGGACGGGCGAATTTGCGGCTCATTTTTGCGCGCGAAACTATACAGCACCCCAGCTTTTAAGGCAAGCGTATTTAGCCCGGCATTGGGAAACTTGGTATTGCCGTTTGAAAAATGAGTGATCGATAAACCGGCATCAAAATTCAGTCGCTCGGAAAGCAACCAGCTAAAATAAAAGTTGGTGTTGATGTAGGCATTTGCTTTCGATCCGATTACCGTATTGGTTGGGTTTGTTTCTTGATTGTAAGGTTTCCATCCCAACGATAATCCAAAATTCCACTCGTAATTTAACGATAGTTTTGGGTTAATCTGGCTTATTTGCGCCCCCTGAAACAGGTAAAATAAAAATGGGGTTCCCAGTTCCTGGCTATGACTTAAATTGTATGCGGCCAGTCCAATTCCCTGGTATGGTTTGGCATAAATTTTATCGGCAATGGTATTAGGGTAAAAGCGGAAAGAATATTTTAAATGTGTTGAAAAAGACGAGCGAATAGGCTGCGAGGTTAAGTTCTCGCCTTTAAAAAACGGATTGGTTGGCAAAATGTAACCGGGCCGCATTTCTACTCCGAGGCGATGAACAATGGGCGTTGAAAAAAACAGCGAGTCGAATACTTCAGAAGGATCATTGTTGTTTTCCCGTAGCGTGATCGCTGCACTTTCCTCGGTTGAGGTACCTGTACTTTGTGCACTGGTAATAGCTGAAATGAAAAGCAAAATCATTAAAACGCATAGTATTTTCCAATGTATTTTTTCGCCTTTCATATTACATGCACATCTGTTTGTTCGATCCCGATTGGAATCTGAAGGAGGCAAATATAATTTTTTATTTTCCAGTTAATGGTTAAAAACTGCTAATTATATTCGGTTTAGGCTCTGTAAACCACTCGGGGCTGGTTTTCTGCCACATAATCTGCACCGGCACTTATTTTTTTCTGAAAGTCGTTTGAACGCCAATCGCAAAACCTGTTTCAAAAATTATTGACTCTATCACACTTTTTTTTGAGGAGAGGGAGGGAGCGTTAGCTAAAAGTTCACGTTACTTTACTTCCGAATCATCGTCGTTATCAAACCTGATGGAATAGGTGGAAGTCGATTCTGAAAAATAGGCTTTGTCATCATCTTCCTCTTCATCGTCGGGTTCGTCTTCCCAATCAAATTTCTCACGGCGAACAACGTATTTCCGGTAATAAAAGGCCAGTGCTACACCAAATATTGCTCCCGATAAATGGCCTTCCCACGAAATTTCGGGACGAATGGGCAACAATCCCCAAACCAGTCCGCCATAAAGAAAAACCACGATTGCCGAAAGGGTAAGCAAACGCACATCGGAGCGAATAATTCCGCTAACAAAATGAAAGGCTGCCAGTGCATAAACAACACCGCTGGCGCCAATATGCCAGGCTTCGCGCCCCATAAGCCAGGTGCTGATACCCGATAAAATATACAGCAGGAAAAAAATGCGATACGAAATACGGCGGTAAAAGTAAATGAGCATAAAACCCAGTATAAAAAACGGCAGCGAATTGGAAATTAAGTGGCTAAAATCGGAATGAATAAAAGGGGAGAAGAGAATGCCCTGCAAACCATTAATGTGCCGCGGGAAAATGCCAAATTCCACAAAACTTAATCCGGAAGTTAGCTCTACAATTTTAACCAGCCATAACAGCAAAACAAACAAGGCCGGAAACAGCAGGCTATGAAAAAAGATCTTCTTTTCCATCTCCGGATCCAGATGTTGCGGGTTGCTTGGATAGTAGCGAAATAGTGGCATATTCTTATTTAAATACAGGTTATTTCATGTTATGTGGTATACACAGATTTTCGATTTATCTTACCCCTCACCCTGTCGGGAGCTCCCTTTTTTAAGGGGAGCACGCATTTAAAAGTTTCTTCGTTACAAAAGAAGGCTTCTGGCCAATCTTTATTGATGTTTCCCCTTGTGAGGGGAAATGGCTAAAGCCAAAGGGGTAAAATAACAATAAACCTGCCTTATTCTGCCCCAAAATAATACCATGACACAAAGGTGAAGAAAATAATTCCAATGTTTTCTTTGTGCCTTGGTGTCTTTGTGTTTATTCTTTTTTGTTCAGCAGTTCCTTAATCAACTTCACAAATGCATAAATTTCATCTTCGGTGGTATCAAACGATGTCATCCAGCGTACTTCCGATTGTATTTCGTCCCAGGTATAAAAAAAGAAACGTTCGCGCAGCGGCTCAATAATTTCTTTCGGAACGATAGCAAAAACACCATTTGCCGAAACCGCTTGTGTAACTTTTATCTCCGGAATTTTGGCCACTTCAGCTTCCAGTAATTTGGCCATTTTATTGGAATGCGATGCTGTTTCTTTCCAAAGATCGTTCTCAAGGTAGGCAATAAACTGGGCACCCACATAACGCATTTTCGAGAACAACTGCATGCTTTGTTTACGCAGGTATTTGGTTTGTTTTGTCAACTCCGGATTAAAAAACAGAACCGCTTCGCCCATCATCATGCCGTTTTTTGTGCCTCCAAACGAGAGTACATCAACACCACAATCTACCGTAAACCCGCGAAAATCCATATCGAGCGCAATGGCAGCATTTGAAATTCGGGCACCGTCCATGTGCAAATACATATGGTGTTTATGCGCCAGTTCAGCCAGTGCTTTTATTTCATCGGGCGAGTATACTGTTCCCATCTCGGTAACCTGCGAAATGGAAATCACTTTGGGTTGCGAATGGTGTTCAAAATCAAAACCTTTTAAGTGGGGTAGTACAGCTTCGGGTGTTACTTTTCCGTTTACCGGCTCTACCGGAATGAGTTTGCAGCCGGTAAATTTTTCCGGTGCGCCACATTCGTCTTCCTGAATATGCGCAGTTTCGGCACAAATAACCGAGTTAAAACTTTGGGTAAGCGTTGATAAACTCAACACATTTGCACCGGTGCCGTTAAAAACAAAAAATACTTCGGTGGCAGCACCAAACTTCTCTTTAAAAATGTCGATGGCTTTAGCCGTAAACGGGTCGTTGCCGTAACCCACAACGTGCCCCTGGTTAGCATCTTCCATAGCTTTTAAAATGGCCGGATGAACACCTGAGTTATTATCGCTTGCAAATCCTTTAAACATATGGTTGTTTATTTGTAATTTTACTTCAATTGTTGTACGAATTAAGTAAGAAAAAATCAAAATTAAGATGGATCAACCAATTCCTTTAGCTCAAAAAATTTATTTTCTTGGTATTCATCCTGAAAAGGGTGGCATTCGTTCAGGATCTGCTTCGGCAATGCATTTTGTAGTTATCGGCACACTTCTGATGGATTTGTACCTGCAAAAGAAAATTAAATTTGAAGGAAAAAGAGTTCATGTCCTTTCCTCAAAATCGGATAATGAATTGCATCGGTTTGTGCTGGGAAAAATGAGCCAGGCTAAATCACCAAAAAAGATTTCGACCTGGATAAGTAAACTCAATTATTCGCAGAAATTTATCAGGAATGAAGTACAAAGGGAATTGGTAGCGAAACGACTGATACGATTGGAAGACAAAAGTTTTTTGTTTTTCAAATGGAAAAAGCCTGTTGTTTTGAATAAGCAGGTACTGTACCGAATGATATCGGAGATTGATAGCCAGATTTTTAAAGGCACAACAGCCGAGGATGAACTGATTTTTCTGTCGTTTTTGGGGCCTGCAGCAATTTTACGAATTATTTATCACGACCGGAGAAAACAGAAACAGGCCCGGGAACGACTAAAACAAATGATGGTTAAAAACCCGGTATCGGGTGCGGTTGCCGATGCTATTGCAGCTTCGCAAGCCATTGCCGCTTCGGTGGCGGCAAGTGCCGCTGCAACTGCTGCTGCCAGAAGTTAATTTTCACCATGGAAAAGCTGAAAAAAATAGTGATGTACGTTACAGGGCCGGGTGTTCTGTTTCTTGAACTGGTGGCCTTGTTTATTCATTTGTTTACGCCCGTTAATATGCGTCCGTGGCTAATCGGCGGACTGATTGTCTTTTTTGTGGTTTTTATTCCGCTATATGCTTATGAGTATTTCCGGCAGGAATTTGGTAAAAAGGATAAGTCAATCAGCTTTAATAAGAACAAAAGCCGCACCGAGTGGCGCGGAGGCAATATTCACGGAAAGGTGCCGACAAAGACAAATGCTCCCGGCAAATACTTTAACAAAAATTCTACTCATTAAGCCAGTTAAGGATTTTGTCGCTTAACGGACTTTTGGGCGGTCCCACGAAATCTACCACCTTACCTTCTTCGTCAATCATAAACTTTTGAAAATTCCACCACACTTTTGCATCCAGCGTACCATTTTCTTCACTGTTCATTAACCACTGATACAACGGGGGAGGATTGTCTTTTATCGATATTTTTTCCATCAGCGTAAAACTGATGGGGTATTGGGCGCAAAAAGTTTTTATGGTTTCGTTGTCTCCGGGTTCCTGTTTCCCAAAATCGTTACACGGAAAAGCAACAATCTCAAAATCATCGCCGCCATATTCTTCATAAAGTTCCTGCAGCTTTTCGTATTGCGGTGTTAACATACATTCCGATGCCGTATTTACGATCAGCACTTTTTTGCCTTTTAAGCTCGAAAAATGTAGTGTGTCGCCATCAATCGTACGGGCCGAGAAATCGTACAATGTTTTATATTGGGCCACAACAGTAGTGCTACAAAACAGCAGAATAAAAAAGATATATTTTCTCATGTTATACCAATTGTTTTTTAGTGTGAGCATTTCGCGAAACAGTGAAATTACAATGGTTAATGCCGATTAAAACGGTGAAGTATCTTAGATAAGGCTTATTTAATTTTACATCGGTATTTATTAAGCTTTTAACTATCAAATGGTTCTAACCTGAAAAATTCTGCAAATTTTTCACACAAAGTGTTGACGATTGAAAATCAGAAGAGTATGTTTCTGTGGGCAATAAATACGTTGATTTTCAATGTCAAGGTTAGCCCTGACAAATAATTGTTTATCAATTATTTCGTCAGCCCTACGGGTGATTAATTCAATTAATCAGGCTAAAAGTAAGGCTTTCGATGTTAATAAAAAAACGCTGCTAAAAAGCCATATTTAATTATCTTTGGTCAACTTCTAAAGTGACTATGGAGAATTTTATTGTATCAGCACGAAAATACAGACCGGACTCGTTTCAGACGGTTGTTGCACAAGCATCGATTACCAACACGCTAAAAAATGCCATTAAGAGCAATCAGCTGGCGCATGCCTATTTGTTTTGCGGGCCGCGTGGTGTTGGAAAAACAACTTGCGCACGTATTTTTGCCAAAACAATAAACTGCACGAACCTTACCAACGATACCGAAGCTTGTAACGAATGCGAGTCGTGTACTTCGTTTAACAGTAGCCGTTCGTTTAATATTCACGAATTAGATGCCGCTTCGAATAACTCGGTTGACGATATCCGAAACCTGACCGATCAGGTACGTGTACCGCCGCAAATGGGGAAGTACAGCGTGTATATCATCGATGAGGTTCACATGTTGTCGTCGCAGGCTTTTAACGCTTTCCTGAAAACGCTGGAAGAGCCGCCAAAACATGCCATTTTTATTTTGGCAACCACTGAAAAACATAAGATCATTCCAACCATTCTATCGCGTTGTCAGATCTTTGATTTTAACCGGATTGGCGTTGCTGATATTTCGGAGCATCTGGAATATGTAGCCAAAAGCGAAAGTGTTGAAGTGGAAGGCGAAGGATTGAATATTATTGCGCAAAAAGCCGACGGTGCCATGCGTGATGCACTTTCAATTTTCGACCAGATTGTAAGTTTTTCGGGAAAGAAAATCACATACCAGGATGTAATTACCAACCTGAATGTGTTGGACTACGATTATTATTTCCGCCTGGTTGACGAGTTTCTGAAAAACAATGTAACCGAGGTATTGGTGATTTTTAATGATATCCTGAACCATGGTTTCGACGGGCATCATTTTATTACCGGGCTGAGCAGCCATTTCAGAGACTTGCTGGTTTGTAAAGATCCGGTAACGATACAACTTTTGGAAGTTGGTGGCGATATTAAAGAACGCTATCGTGCACAGGCTGCTGCTACTGAAAGTGACTTTTTGCTTGATGCGATGCAGATTGCCAACACTTGCGATATACAGTACAAAACAAGCCAAAACAAACGTCTGCTTATTGAGCTGGCTTTGATTCGGATAGCGCAGCTAACCTTAAAAAAAAAATAGCTGAAGGTCAGGATGACATCCTGGAACCCATCTTTTCGGGCATAAACCTGCCCGACGAAAAGCTTGCAGCTCAACCCAAAAGTCAGCCGGTAAGGTCGCCACAACAGAATACTCAACCGGAACAACCGGTAAGTTCAGCACCGGCAACACCACCAAAAAGATTAGTTAAACGTTCGGGCCGCGGGCTTGGAACAACCTCGATTAAAAGAGCGCTGAAAGGTGACTTTGATGATGAGAAAAAACAATTGTCGGCAAAAGAGCAGTTTAAATTGTACTCAAAAGCTGATGAAACAGAACCGTTTACTGCTGAGCAGTTGGAAGAAAAGTGGAAAGAGTTTCTGCCACGACTGGATGATCGCCCAAGTTTGAAAGCTACCTTGTCGATTTTACCAACGATTCAGGAAGACTGGAGTTTGTTGCTGGAAGTGGATAACCGTATTCAGGACGAGTTATTGGTAAGTATAAAACCGGAGTTGGTTTCGTATTTACGGAAAGAATTACACAACTCGAAGATCAACTTAAAAACGGTGGTTTCGGATATTAAGCGGGAGAAAGTGATTTATTCTGATATTGAAAAGTACCAGGAAATGGCCAAAAAGAATCCAAACCTGGCTTTACTGAAACGAACTTTAAACCTGGATTTTTAATATTAAGCCAGTTTCAAGTCAATTATTTAACTGAGAAGCGTCATGCTGAATTTATTTCAGCATCTTTTAAATAATGAAGATTCCGAACCAAGTTCGGAATGACGTACTTAATGTCTAAGACCTGACTTAACATCAAGGCGACAAGCGTTTTATTTTCCACTCGTTTTCAACTAACTCATAAACAATACGGTCGTGCAGGCGGCTTTCACGGCCCTGCCAGAATTCCATTTTTACCGGGCGAACCAGGTAGCCGCCCCAATTCTCTGGGCATTCCGGATGGTCTCCTTGTAAAGCATTTTGTAAGGATCTGAATTGTTCTTCCAGTTTACTTCTGGAAGTCAGTATGCTGCTCTGAGCTGACGCACAAGCTGCAATCTGGCTTTCCAAAGGGCGTGATTTAAAATACTGCACCGATACCTCTCTGGTGGTTTTTTCGGCAAGGCCGTCTATGCGCACTTGCCGCTCCAGCTCGGGCCAAAAGAAATGTAAACCAACCTTATTGTTCTCTTCAATGGCTTTTCCTTTTTGGCTGTCGTAATTGGTGAAGAAAGTGAATCCGTCAAGCGAAATATCTTTCAAAAGCACAATTCGCGACTGCGGAAAACCATCTGCTGTAGCTGTTATCAGGCTCATCGCCGAAAAATCGTTTACGTTGGCATGTTGCGCATCGTTTAGCCATTCTTTAAACTGGTCGATGGGGGAAGTTGCAACACTTTGTTTGGTTAGTGCTGCCAATTGGTATTCTCTTCTTATGGTACCTAATTTCATTATTCTTCGCTGTTTTTAGCGGTTTACTATCGTTCTGTGTTGGTGGGGCATAATCTGTCAGCATAACCACAAACGCCATTTTTTGTTTACACATTTTCGCTTAACTGAACCATTTATTTGTGCCGTTGTTTTGAATAAAAGACAAACGTGTCTTTTAAATTGCGTGATTTCCTGTCTTCAACCGACAGGACTACGAAACCGTTTTAACTTTAAATTATAGCCGTATGAAAAAATTAGCTTTTATTTTAGGAATTTTTTTGAGTGTGAATGTTGCTTTTGCCGGAGACGGAAAACAGCTGGCAATTGGTGATAAAGCTGTTCATACCGATGTAAAAATGAAAGATGTATCAGGAGCCGAATTATCATTAAATGATGTCCGTGAAGAAAATGGACTTTTAGTAATGTTCTCGTGTAATACCTGCCCTTTTGTTGTGGCCTGGGAAGATCGTTTTAACGAAGTGAAAGAGTGGGCAGATAACAATAATGTTGGAATGATCGTATTGAACTCGAATTATCAGAAACGCGACGGAGCTGATAGTTTCGATGAGATGAAGAAAAAGGCAGAAGCTGAAGGATACAATTTCAACTATGTAGTTGACAAGGAGAGTAAAATTGCCAATGCTTTTGGGGGGCAAACAACGCCGCATGTATTTTTATTTGATGGCGATATGAAACTGGCCTATAAAGGTGCAATTGACGATAATTACAAGGATGCTGCCGGAGTTGAGAACGCGTACCTTAAAGATGCACTTATTAGTTTGGGAAATGACAAAAACATTGCCATTGCCGAAACAAAACCTTTAGGATGTGGAATTAAGCGAAAAGTAGACTAAGATAGATTTGATTACTTATTGGAGCAACTCTCATCTGTAACGGATGGGAGTTTTTTTATTCAGTGAGACCCAAATTACAGGAGAGAAACGAACTGTAATTTGATGGTCGAACTAATCCCGATAGCGGAGCGTATCGGGATAACCTCGTCAGCGTGCTGCGAGGTAGTTCATTTCTCAAAAAAACTGAAATTTACTTTCCCGTAGTTTCGCAGCTCTTTAAAACAGGCATGCGACGAGAAATCATATTCTTTTGGATGCTCCAGGATAAATAGTCCGTCGGGGGCTAAAATATTTGTATTCAGCACAGCATCCGGAACTTCTTTAAACTTAGGATGATCAAATGGAGGATCGGCAAAAATAATATTAAACGTATCCGGTGTTTTTTGCACAAACTTAAATACGTCGGCCTTAAAAACCTTCGCATTGTCTATTTTTAGCGCTTCTACTACTTCCAAAATAAATTTATAGTGTGGGAAGTGCGTTTCAACCAAAGTGGCGCTTAAACAGCCTCTGCTCAAAAATTCGTAACCCATACTTCCGGTCCCCGAAAACAGATCCAGAATATTTTTATTCGAAAACTCATAACGGTTTTCAAGAATATTAAACAAGCCTTCTTTTGCAATGTCGGTTGTTGGCCGGGCTTTAAACTTTTTGCCCGGGTGAAAAATCCTTCCTTTAAATTCGCCTCCGATTATTCTCATATGAACTACAAAAATAGACTAATATTTTTTGTGATAAGCGTTTTGTCGATAAATGGTGGTACGGCAATTTCTGTATTTATTAACGACGATTGCGGGAAGTGCTTTTGCAGTACATCCTCTAATCCGGCGTGGGCTTTTGTATTTCCTGCAAACTGTACAGTAATATCTTTAGCCGAAATACTAAACTGACGCAAAACCGTAAGTACAAAATATACCACATCGTTAGGGTGTTTAAAACTAAAATTGTTGATCAGTTTCAATTCGTTTTGGCTAAACAGTGCCAGTGAAAAATGATCGGTACCAAAAAGGAGCAATAATTTTTGGGTGTCCTCCGAAATGTTGGTCTGCCCAATAATTCGATACAGAGGGTGAATGATTTGTGCTGAAGGTAAACGTTTGTTTAGTGCTTGCTGAAAACTTTCAGGAATTGCAAAAAGTAATTCCCCGTTTATTCCGGCAATTTTGTTGTTAATCCACTTAGCCTGCTCGTTCTGTTCAAAAAGAAGGGGAGTAATAGTCTGGTCAATCTTATCCTGGTAGTATTGAACCGGGATTAATGTGAAATTTCGGGAATGGTAAACAAGGAAAATTTTGCAGAAGTTATTTTGAAGAATGGTTTCTTCTGCGAACAACGATTCAAAATGCCGGGCCAATAAATTTGCGTTACTTATTTTTAGTGTTTTATCCTTAAAATAGAGCAATTTTCTTTGATTGGGGCAAACAATAGAAAAAGAAAATCCATTCAGGCTAGCCTGAATGGATAATATTTTTTCACCGGTAGTTTCCGGCTGAAACGTTTCGTCTACAAATTCATGCATGGTTTATTCCCAGTTACCCGCATTATTGTTTGTTTCTACTAACGAACCAACTCTTAAACCAGGATATTTTTCGTTTGTTCTGCGCTGATCGTTAAGGTTGATGATCAATTGCTCGTCTAATCCTCTTAAAATAACGTTGTTATGTGCTTTTGCTTCAAAAACAGGAACCTTAATACCTGAACCGGTTGTAATGATTGTTGCACCCAGGTGGAACTCAGAAGGTTCGCCCGGAACAGGAACGTAACGTAAACTGTTGGCATCGTAGTTACCGCCGAAAAGTGCATCGATAACGCCAATCTTTACCGTATCACGAATGATAAGTCCCATTTCAATTGCTTTTTTCTCAGTAATTTTGGCTTCAATCATACTGTCAGTCAATTCACCGATAGCCCTTACGTTTCTAACCGAGTCGGTTGTAGCAAAATTGATTAAAGTATCCCAGCTTCCTGTAAACTGGCCATAAATATCTTTGTAGGCCAATTCTACTTTACGAATATCTTTTAACTTTGCAACGGTTGCTTCGTAACGCGCATCTTTAGCTTTATCAAACTCAATTGGGCGCTGAATACTTTGGTAGATTAGATAGGTAAGCACAACGGCTGCAAGGAAAAGTACAATCTGAATTACGGTTCTCATTTTTATTTTTTTATAAGTTCATTTTTCGTTTGCCTGCAAATTTAAAAAAAAAAATAAATTAGTTTCTTTTACCCTGTGTTATTTTAGCTGGTATGATCAAAAATCACTTAAAAGCCATATTAACAGAAAAACTGGGCTTTCCGCCAACAAATTGTCAAGCTCGTTTGATCGACAACCTGGCCGAATTTATCTCCGCTTCCGAGCCCGATCGGATAATGCTGATAAAAGGTTATGCCGGAACGGGAAAAACAACGATGCTTTATTCATTGACACAATGTTTGCTCTCCCTCAAAATTCGTTCCGTTTTAATGGCTCCAACCGGTCGCGCGGCAAAAGTTATGGCTTCATACTCCGGTAAGCCTGCTTTTACCATTCATAAAAAAATATACCGGCAACAATCAACATCGGATGGAATGGGGCGTTTTGTGCTAAATAAAAATTTGTATAAGAATACCTATTTTATTGTTGACGAGGCTTCGATGATATCAAACGAGATGAGTGAGAACGCTGTTTTTGGCAGCGGGCGTTTACTTGATGATCTGCTTCAGTATGTTTATTCGGGCGAGAATTGCCACCTGGTTTTAGTTGGCGATACTGCGCAGTTACCACCTGTTGGTTTAAATATCAGTCCGGCTCTGGAAGCTTTTAGTCTGGAGCAATATGGTTTTTCGGTAACGGAGGTGGAGTTGAAAGAAGTGGTTCGTCAGGCTGAAGGATCAGGAGTTTTAACCAATGCCACCGAAATGCGAAATATTATCGCCGAACAACACTACGAAGGTTTTTTCCCTATCGATACACAAAATTTTGCTGATGTTGAACGAATATCGGGAGGAGAGTTGATTGAAACAATTTCATCGTGTTACGATAAGTTCGGTTTATTCGATACCACTGTGGTTACCCGCTCGAATAAACGTGCTAATTTGTTTAATAAAGGAATACGTGGTTCCATTCTGTATAAAGAGAATGAAATTGAGCGGGGCGATTTGGTGATGGTCGTAAAAAACAACTATTTCTGGCCCGGTGAGGATGATAAACTCGATTTTATTGCCAACGGCGATATTGCCGAAATCATATCGATTTACGGATACGAAGAATTGTACGGTTTCCGCTTTGCCGATGTGTGTTTGCGTTTTGTTGACTACGAAGATGTTGAACTCGACTGTAAAATCTTTTTGGAAACGCTGAGTATTGAAACGGCTTCTTTTTCGTCGGAGCGAAACCGGGAGTTGTTCATTGCTGTTTCAGAAGATTATTTGGATGTACGGAACAAAAAAGAGCGTTGGAAGAAGATTAAGGAGAATCCGTATTTTAATGCGTTGCAGGTTAAATATGCGTACGCATTAACTTGCCATAAAGCGCAGGGGGGGCAGTGGAAAGCTGTTTTTGTCGATCATGGTTACCTGGTTGAAGACATGCTGGATACGGAGTATTACCGTTGGTTATACACGGCTTTTACGCGCCCAACTGAAAAATTATACCTTGTAAATTTCGATAAGGGATTTTTCGAAGGGGAAGAATAGATTTAAATAAGGTATTTTTTTCCTTCGATGGCCAATTCTGTATTCCTAAAAACTTCTTTTGCTTCTGTTTTAAAGTCCTCCAGGTTTTTAAAACGACTTGAAAAATGCCCGATCAACAGCTTTGAAGCCTTACTCAATTTTGCCATTTCCGCTGCCTGGCGGGCAGTGGAGTGGAGTGTTTTTTCGGCCAGATCTTTTAGCTCTTCCAAAAATGTCGCTTCGTGGTATAGCAAATCAACACCATTAATAATTTCTGCAATTGGCGGATGAAAAGCAGTGTCGGTACAAAATGCGTATGATTTTGGTTTTGGTGGGGGAGTTGTCAGTTTATCGTTTGGAATTAATCTTCCGTCTTCCGTTTCAAAATCGGCACCGGCTTTTATATCCTTAATTTTTGCCAAGGGAATATTGTAAGCCTTTATCATTTCCTTTTTTATGTTGGCTTGTTTTGGTTTTTCCCGGAACAGGAAGCCAACAGTTGGAATGCTGTGTTTTACCGGAAACGACAGTACTTCGATGTTTTTATTCTCGAATACTGTTTGCGGTTTTTTTAGGTTCAGCGGATGAAAAATGGGTTTAATGCTTATTTCTCCCCGAATAAAATCCAGTTGAGGCTGGATAAGCGTTTTTAACTCCGAAGGGGAATAAATGTGCACATCGCTTTTTACGCCCAGCAGATTCATAGTCGATAACAAACCAATTAATCCGTAGTAATGGTCGCCATGTAAATGCGAAATAAAAATATGCCTGATTTTGCTGAAACTGATCTTGTTTCTGCGTAGTTGCATTTGGGTTCCTTCGCCACAGTCGATTAAAAAACAACGCCCAGGTACATCAAGTACCTGGGCTGTTGGATATCTGTTTGAAGTCGGTAATGCTGAATTACTACCCAGTATGGTTAATTCGAAAGACATGCTGTAATTACATGTTTTCTTTCTTTTCCAACAATTCCTCTGCTTCTTTAGCCGTATCTGTAATTAACAGGACGGTATGAAGCATCGAAATCTTTACCAGGTTTTCTACATCGGGTTGCAAACCGCAAAGGATAAAAGTTCCTATTGCATCTTCGCATAACCGGTTGGCGACTAAAACTGATCTTAATCCTGATGAATCGCAGTAACTAACACTACTCAGGTCAAGAACAATGTTTTTTTCACCATTGTTATTAATAACTACCAGCTCCGATTTCAAGTCGGGCGCATTGTTGGTGTCTAATCTGTCAGTATTTACCTTTACTAAGGTATACTTCTCGTTTTTTCGAATCTCGAATGCCATGCTTCAATTTACGAAAATCAAATTAAATACACCAAGTGCTTATTTATCTTTTTTCTCTTCTTGCTCCATTTGCTTCTTCAGCGCAGCCAAATCGCTTACGTCGCCAAGCGTAGTTTTTTCGATGTTATCGCTAACAGTTTTCATGGCGCGCTTGTTAGTGCTTTTCTGAGCTTTACGCTGCTCGCCTTCTGCTGCACGTTTCACATCTTCGAAAATACGTGAGTGAGAAACAATGATTCGTTTAGCCGACTTGTTGAACTCGATCACTTTGAAATCAAGTTTTTCGTCTTGCTTAACTGAAGTTCCGTCTTCTTTCACCAGGTGACGTGGAGTTGCGAATCCTTCAACACCGTATGGAAGTGCGATTACAGCACCTTTGTCCATCAACTCAACCACAGTTCCTTCGTGGATTGAATCGGCAGTGAAAATGGTTTCGAATACATCCCATGGATTTTCTTCCAGTTGTTTGTGTCCTAAACTCAAACGACGGTTGTCTTTGTCGATGTCAAGTACTACAACTTCAATTTCTTCACCAATTGCAGTGAATTCTGATGGGTGCTTGATTTTTTTCGTCCAGCTCAGGTCTGAAATATGAATCAAACCGTCAACACCTTCAGTAATTTCAACAAATACACCGAAGTTAGTGAAGTTGCGCACTTTTGCAGCGTGCTTGCTTCCAACAGCGTATTCAGTATCAATTTTCGACCAAGGATCTTCTTTCAGTTGTTTAATACCCAACGACATTTTGCGCTCGTCGCGGTCCAGTGTAAGAATTGCTGCTTCAACTTCGTCGCCAACGCTTAAGAAGTCTTGTGCACTGCGCAGGTGCTGGCTCCAGCTCATTTCTGAAACGTGGATCAAACCTTCAACTCCAGGAGCAATCTCAACGAATGCACCGTAGTCGGCAATAACAACAACTTTACCTTTTACTTTGTCGCCAACTTTCAACTCTGAATCCAGGTTATCCCATGGGTGAGGAGTTAATTGTTTCAGACCAAGAGCGATACGTTTTTTGTCATCATCGAAATCAAGAATAACAACGTTCAGTTTCTGGTCTAATTCAACGATCTCGCTTGGGTGAGAAATACGTCCCCAGCTCAAGTCAGTGATGTGGATTAATCCGTCAACACCACCAAGGTCCATAAATACACCGTATGAAGTAACGTTTTTAACAGTTCCTTCCAATACCTGACCTTTTTCAAGTTTAGCGATAATTTCTTTTTTCTGTTGTTCAAGCTCAGCCTCGATAAGTGCTTTGTGCGAAACAACAACGTTACGATATTCGTGGTTGATTTTAACAACTTTGAATTCCATTGTTTTACCAACGTATACATCGTAATCGCGGATAGGTTTAACATCAATTTGCGAACCTGGCAAGAATGCTTCAATACCAAATACGTCAACGATCATACCACCTTTAGTACGACACTTGATGTATCCCTTGATGATTTCATCGTTTTCAAGCGATTCGTTAACACGCTCCCATGAACGAGTTGCACGCGCTTTTTTGTGCGAAAGGATCATCTGTCCTTTTTTATCTTCAAGACTTTCGATGTAAACATCTACTTTGTCGCCTACTGTCAACTCTGGATTGTAGCGGAATTCGTTCAAGCTAACAATACCGTCCGACTTGTAACCTATGTCAACAACTACTTCGCGTTTGTTTAACGAAATAACTTTTCCTTCCAGAACTTCTTTTTCTGTAACGGTGTTTAGTGTGTTGTTGTAAAGATCTTCAAGGCTGCCACGTTCTTTTTCAGAATAGGCATCTCTTCCTTCTTCCAGGCTGTCCCAATCGAAATCAGCATCTGCTTCAGCTGTTGTTTCAACGGCCTTTTTTTCTTTTTTTGCTTCTGCTTTAGGAGCTTCCGCTTTTTCTTCAGCTGCAGTCTCTTCAACCGGAGCTTCTGTAGTTTCTGCAACTACTTCATTTTTTTCGTCCTGAACAGGAGTTTCTACCACTTCTTGTTCAAGATCTTTTTTCTTCTCTTCTGTCATGTAATTTTAATTAAATTAATGAGTTAGACTTTATATTTGTTAAAATTTGCGCGCGCAAAATTATAACTAAATTCAATTAAAACAAAAGATTCGTGTTATTTTATTGAAATAGAGCAAAATTGGACTGTTTTTTAGCTTAAAATGCACTTTGATTAACATAGTTTAGTTTTATGCCCTTATTTTGGATTGCATTCCGGTTTTCTTTTATTTACTTTTGAAGCCTGATAAAGGATATACTCTTTTACAGCTGTTAAGGAGTTGTGAAATAGGAAATCAGACAAGCGATACAGTAAATAAATCATATAATATGAAGGGAATAATTTTAGCCGGCGGATCAGGAACCCGTCTTTATCCAATTACACGATCAATTTCAAAACAAATAATTCCGGTTTACGATAAACCAATGATATATTACCCGCTGTCGGTTTTAATGCTGGCAGGAATTCGTGAGATATTAATTATATCAACTCCCGAAGATATTGGTTTGTACGAGAAATTATTTGGCGACGGTTCGCAACTGGGCTTAAAGTTGTCGTATAAAATTCAGCCATCGCCCGATGGTTTGGCACAGGCATTTATTCTTGGCGAAGAATTTATTGGTGATGATAACGTGAGTATGATTCTTGGCGACAATATATTTTATGGTTATAAATTCAGAAAAATTCTGGAACAGGCTGCAACACTTGAAGACGGCGCAACTGTTTTTGGGTATTATGTGAATGACCCGGAACGATACGGAGTTGTTGAATTTGATGATGCCGGTAAAGTAATAAGTATTGAAGAAAAACCCGACGAGCCAAAATCGAACTACGCGGTAACCGGCCTATATTTTTACTCAAACGATGTGGTGGAAAAAGCAAAGGGATTAAAACCGTCAAAACGCGGAGAGCTTGAGATTACGGATCTGAATCGTATTTATCTTGAAGAAAACCGTTTGAAGGTGAAACTGCTTAGCCGTGGATTTGCCTGGCTGGATACCGGAACACACGACAGTTTATTGCAGGCCGCTAATTTTATCTCGACAATTGAGCAGCGCCAGGGCCTGAAAGTTTCGTGCATTGAAGAAATTGCATGGAAAAAGGGCTACATCAGTACCGAACAACTCATTGATTTGGCCAAGCCACTCAGTAAAAATCAATACGGCGAATATTTATTAAAAATCGCCAGCAAAAAAGCATTTACATTTTAATTAAAGAATGAATATAGTACAGACAGGAATCCCCGGATTAGTTGTTATTGAGCCGCGGGTGTTTGAAGATGACAGAGGGTATTTTTTCGAAACTTTTCAGCAGGAGAGATACCGCGAAGCAGGAATTGAAAGACCATTTATACAAGATAATGAATCGCAATCGACAAAAGGAGTAGTGCGGGGTTTGCACTTTCAATTGGGCAATGCAGCACAGGCAAAACTGGTGCGCGTTATCCAGGGAAGTGTATTTGATGTAGCAGTTGATTTGCGTAAAGGATCGCCAACTTTTGGAAAGTGGTTTGGCGTGGATCTTAACGAAAATAATAAGAAACAGTTATATGTGCCGCGTGGTTTTGCTCACGGCTTCTCGGTTTTAAGCGAAACTGCTATTTTTACCTACAAATGCGATAACCTTTACAATCGTGAAGCCGAAAGCTCAATTAACCCGTTTGATAAAACATTGGGAATCGATTGGCAGGTAAAAGAAGAGGATGCCTTGGTTTCGGAGAAGGACAAAAATGCTCCGGTGTTTGAAAAGGCTCAAATGAATTTTGTGTATTAGCAACAATGAAGATATTAATAACAGGCGCTTACGGACAACTGGGGAACGAATTAAAAGTACTCAGTAAAAATTACCCCAATTGGGAATTTGTTTTTACCGATGTCGATTCGTTGGATATTACCGATGAAGAACAGGTAAAAAGTTACTTTGCAGACAACAATTTTAAGCTGGTAATTAATTGTGCCGCTTACACTGCAGTTGACAAAGCCGAGTCGGATTATGAAACGGCGCAAAAAGTAAATGCTCTGGCACCAAAGCTTCTTGCAAAATATTCGAAAGCAGTCGGGGCAAAGCTGATTCATGTTTCAACTGATTATGTTTTTGCCGGCGATGCACATCTTCCTTACGAAGAGACTGATTCAGTTGCACCAAACGGAGCTTATGGAAAAACAAAGCTGGAAGGCGAACAAAATTGTCGGGAAGAGAATCCGGAAACGGTGATCATCAGAACGGCATGGTTGTATTCGACGTTCGGAAATAACTTTGTGAAAACAATGTTGCGCCTCGGCAAAGAAAGAGGTGAACTGGGCGTGGTTTTCGATCAGGTAGGATCGCCGACAAATGCCGCCGATTTAGCTGCATGCTATTTTGAAGGTGGTCGAAAGTGAGGATTTTGTGCCGGGTATATATCATTACTCCAACGAAGGAGTAGCCAGCTGGTACGATTTTGCATTGGCAATTTTCGAACTCTCAGTAGTTGATTGTAAGGTTAAGCCTGTACTCTCGGAGAACTTTCCGACACCGGCAAAACGACCGGCTTACAGTGTGCTGAATAAAGCAAAAATAAAAGGAACTTATGACCTGGAAGTTCCGTATTGGCGTGATAGTTTAAAAATCTGTATAAAACATCTAGAAAGAGAATAATCATGGAAAATCAAGAATTAATGGAAGTAAGAGCGAAAGCGCAGGAATGGCTTTCGGATACTTACGATGAAGAAACAAGAGCTCAGGTTCAGGCACTTTTAGATGCTGAAGATCCAACAGAGCTGATTGATTCTTTTTACCGCAGCCTGGAGTTTGGAACCGGCGGACTTCGCGGTATTATGGGCGTTGGAACCAACCGCATGAATATATATACCGTTGGTGCTGCAACACAGGGATTAAGTAATTATCTGAAGAAGAATTTCGCCGATCTTGATGAAATTAAAGTGGCAATTGGTCACGATTGTAGAAATAACAGCCGTTTGTTCTCTGAAACCAGTGCAAAGATTTTTGCCGCCAACGGAATTAAAGCTTATTTGTTCGATGATTTGCGTCCAACTCCTGAGTTGTCATACGCCATTCGCGAGCTGGGATGCCAGAGCGGAATTATTCTTACTGCATCGCACAACCCAAAAGAATACAATGGTTACAAAGCGTATTGGGAAGATGGTTCTCAGATTGTTGGTCCACACGACGTAAACATTGTTAACGAGGTAGCCAAAATTAAACCTGAGGACATTAAATTCGATGGTCCTGATGAGTTGATCGAAATCCTGGGAGAGGAGATGGATAACAAATTCCTGGCAGAGGTTAAAAAGGTTTCCATTTCGCCCGACGTGGTAGAGCGCCACAAAGACATTAAAATTATTTATACGCCAATTCACGGAACGGGAGTGAAATTGATTCCTGCTGCTTTACGCGAATTTGGTTTTACCAATATTTTCAATATTCCTGAACAGGATGTGGTTAGCGGTGATTTTCCAACAGTAGTTTCGCCAAATCCGGAAGAGCCGGCAGCTATGGAAATGGCTATGAAAAAAGCAGCAGAAATTGATGCCGATGTTGTTATGGCTTCCGATCCCGATTCAGACCGGATTGGGGTTGTTGTGAAAGACGATAAAGGTGAATACATCATTATAAACGGTAACCAAACCGCACTGCTTTTCTTCTACTACATTATTGTAAAAATGAAGGAAGCCGGCAAACTAAAAGGCAACGAGTTTGTAGTAAAAACAATTGTTTCTACCGAAATGATTGCTGAGGTTGCCCGCCGAAACAACATCGAATATTTTGATGTGTACACCGGATTTAAATTTATTGCTGAAGTAATTCGCGATAACGAAGGTGTGAAAAAATACATCGGTGGTGGCGAAGAAAGTTTTGGTTTTATGCCTTCTGATTTTGTTCGCGATAAAGATGCTGTTTCGGCTTGTGCTTTAATGGCCGAGATCACTGCATGGGCTATCGATCAGGGCAAAACATTGTACGAATTGTTGCAGGATATCTACCTGGAATACGGTTTCTCGCGCGAGAAAATGAAATATGTGGTTCGTAAAGGAAAGTCGGGTGCCGAAGAAATTCAGCAGATAATGACCAAATTCCGCAACGATCCTCCAAGAGAATTGGGTGGTTCGCCAATGGAGTGGGTAAAAGATTATTCAACA